>NZ_JBSHHD010000011.1:50287-106848 GCF_053618155.1 Agromyces sp. NPDC055658
AACAGACGAACCGAGGCCCGTGGAGTCACCGCTCCACGGGCCTCGGCCGTGCGGGGCGGGGGGGCCCCCCCCCCCACCCCCCCGCCCCGGGGGGGTGCGGCGGCGGCGCCCGGGCGTCGGCCGCGCCCGGGCCCCGGGCAACCCCCTCGCCCGTGCCCGGGCAGACCGTCCGGAGGGCCGGACGACACCGATCGAAACGCCCCTCACGGCCACGCGGCCACGCGATTAGACTCACCCCTGTGACCGAGAAGCCGCGCCTGTCCGCCCGTATCGCCGCCATCGCCGAGTCCGCGACCCTGAAGGTCGATGCGAAGGCGAAGGCGCTCCAGGCCGAGGGCCGCCCGGTCATCTCGTACGCCGCCGGCGAGCCCGACTTCGCGACCCCCGAGCACATCGTCGAGGCCGCCCTCGCGGCCACGCGCGACCCCAAGAACTACCGCTACACGCCCGCCGCGGGCCTGCCCGACCTGCGCGAGGCGATCGCGGCGAAGACCGCGCGCGACTCGGGCCTCGAGGCATCCGCATCGCAGGTGGTCGTGACCAACGGCGGCAAGCAGGCCGTCTACCAGGCCTTCCAGGTGCTGCTCGACGAGGGCGACGAGGCGCTCGTGCCCACCCCGTACTGGACCACCTACCCCGAGGCGATCAAGCTCGCGGGCGGCCGCCAGGTCGACGTGTTCGCGGGCAGCGACCAGGGCTACCTCGTCACGGTCGAGCAGCTCGAGGCCGCGCGCACCGAGCGTACGAAGGTGCTGCTGTTCGTCTCGCCGTCGAACCCGACCGGCGCGGTGTACGCGCCCGAGCAGGTGAAGGCGATCGGCGAGTGGGCGCTCGAGCACGGCATCTGGGTCATCGCCGACGAGATCTACCAGAACCTGACCTACGGCTCGCTCGACTCCGAGGTCGGCAGCCCCGCCCCGCGCGCCGTCTCGATCGTCGAGGCCGTGCCGGGGCTCGCGAACCAGGCGATCCTCGTCAACGGCGTCGCCAAGACCTACGCCATGACGGGGTGGCGCCTCGGCTGGATGGTCGGCCCCGCCGACGTGATCAAGGGCGCCGCGAACCTCCAGTCGCACCTCTCGTCGAACGTCTCGAACATCTCGCAGCGCGCCGCGATCGCCGCCCTCACCGGCCCGCAGGAGCCGGTGGAGGAGATGCGCCGCGCCTTCGACCGCCGACGCCGCCTGATCGTCGCCGAGCTCTCGAAGATCGACGGCATGACGGTGCCGGTGCCCGAGGGCGCGTTCTACGTCTACCCCGACGTGACCGGCCTCCTCGGCCGCGAGTGGGGCGGCGTCACGCCGACCTCGTCGCTGGAGCTCGCCGACCTCATCCTCGACCAGGCCGAGGTCGCCGCCGTTCCCGGCGAGGCGTTCGGGCCGTCCGGGTTCCTCCGCCTCAGCTACGCGCTCGGTGACGAGCCGCTGCTCGAGGGCGTGCAGCGCCTGCAGCGACTGTTCGGCTAGGCGGGATGCCTCGCGGCGACGCCCGGCTCGCACGCCTCGCAGCACGCAACAACGCGGAGTGGTGCCGAGCGGTCGCCGCGAGCCACGGGATCGCATCGGGCTTCGCCCTCGGCGGCGCCCTGTGGGTGGCGGAGGCGCCGACGCCGCTCGGCTATCCCGAGGCGGTGACCGTCGAACCCGGGCTCGACACGGCGACCGTGCTCGCGATGCTCGCGCCCGACGCGACGAGCCTGAAGGACTCGTTCGCCGACCTCGATCCGGGCGCCGCCGGCTGGGCGCCGCTGTTCGACGCGACCTGGATCGTCGCCGACGCGCACGACTCGTCGTCGAACGGCACCGATCCCGGCGACCCCGCACTCGTCACGGTGACGACGGCCGCCGGGCTCGCGCGGTGGGCGGGCGCCCACGGCCTCCCCGACGCGTTCGCCGAGCCGTTGCTCGGGGCAGCCGAGGTGGTGGTGCTCGGGTCGGCCGGGCCCGGGTCGAGTCGGGCGTCGGTGCAGGCCGCGGTCACCGCGGGCGGCGTGCTCAACCGCACGGGCGAGGTCGTCGGGCTCTCGAACGCCTTCGGCGGTGGCCAGGGACTGTACCGTGCGCTCCGACGCGAGGCCGGAGCACGGTGGCCGGGGCTGCCGGTCGTCGGCTACGAGTCGGATGGCGCCCTCGACGATGCGCTCGATGCGGGCTTCCGGCGCGTCGGCCCGCTGCGCGTCTGGGCGCGCCCGGCTCAACCCGGCCCGAGCACGACGTCGACGTTGCGCAGGTAGACGGCCCGCTCGAGGCCCACGACTCCCGCGGGGCCGGCGACACCGGCATGCAGGCCCGGCGGCTCCCGCCCGATCGGAGCCGCACCCGACGCTCCGGCCTGCACGCCGGCGAGCATGCCGACGCCGTAGGCGGCTGCGATCGCGGCGAGGGTCGCCGCTGCCACCAGGGCGGCGACCTCCCAGGTCTTCATGGGCCCCTCCCAGCCCCCGGTCGCACGCGACGCTAGCGGAGCCGCCGCCCCGGCCGCATGCGTGCCAGCACTGGAGAACGCCCGGGCGGCTCAGCCGAGCGCACGCCGCGCCTCGACGGCGAGCGCGTCGGCGACGGCGTCGAGCAGGGGCGAACTGAGGTTCCACTGCTGCCAGTGCAGCGGCACGTCGACGGGCGCCCCGCCGAGTCGCACGAGCTCGCCGCGGTCGAGTTCGGCGGACGACTGGAACTCGGGCAGCATGCCCCAGCCGAGCCCGAGCTTCACGGCGTTCGCGAAGTCGTTCGAGGCCGGAACGTAGTGGCGCGGGGCGCGCTCGGGGTCGAGGCCGGCCGCGCGCAGCGCGTCGTGCTGCAGGTGGTCGCGCCGGTCGAAGTCGACGAGTGGCGCACGGGCGATCCAGTCGGGCAGGGCGGATGCCTCGTGGCGGGCTCGGTCGCTCCAGCGGCCGACGAACCCCGGCGTGGCCACGGCCTCGTATCGCATGACGCCGAGCGGGCGCACGAGGCACCCCCCCACCGGGGTGGCCTGCGAGGTCACCGCCCCCATGACGGTGCCGGACTCGAGCAGCCCGGCGGTGAAGTCCTGGTCGTCGCGGTGCAGGTCGAAGACCACGGGATGCGTCTCGGCGACGCGCGCGAGCGCGGGCAGGAACCACGTGGCGAGCGAGTCGGCGTTGACCGCGAGCGGGATCGGAACGGGACGGAACGCCGTCGCGCCCGCCTCCCCGTCGGCCGTGGCGACGTCATCGGCGTCGAGCCCGAACTCGGCGAGCGCGTCGTGCTCGAGCAGGGCGAGCTGGCGCGCGAGCCGCACGACGGCCGCCCCGGCACCGGTCGCACGGGCCGGCTTCGAGCGCACGACGAGCACACGACCGAGCTGCTGCTCGAGCGTCTTCACGCGCTGCGACACGGCCGAGGGCGTGAGCCGCAGCCGACGGGCGGCCGCGTCGAAGGTGCCCTCGTCGATCACGGCGGCGAGGGTGCGGGCGAGGTCGAGTGGAATGTGCATCTGAAGCGATGCTAATGGTTCTGAAGGATCTTGAGCTGGATTGCAGCCTGACGCCGACGTACCGTCGAAAGGTGATCGCCTCCTCAGTGCTCGCGGGCCTCGGCCTCGGCCTCTCGCTCATCGTCGCCATCGGCGCGCAGAACGTGTTCGTGCTGCGCCAGGGCATCCGGCGCGAGCACGTGTTCGCCGTCGCCGCGATCTGCGCCGTGAGCGACCTCGTGCTCATCGTCGTCGGGGTCTCCGGCATCGGCCTCGTCATCGGCCAGGTGCCGTGGCTCATCGACGTGGTCCGGTGGGCGGGCGCGGCATTCCTCGTCGGCTACGGCGTGCTCGCCGCCCGCCGCGCGCTGCGCCCGACGGGCGAGGTGCTCGTCACGGGCGACGGCTGCGACTCGGCGGCGGACGTGCCGGGGCCGTCGGCGGACGGTGTGGGGACGCCCTCCGCCGACGGCCGCGGTGCGCCCGTCGCCGTCGAAGCACGACCGGCGATCGCCACGCGCACCACCCTCGCGAGCGCCGTGCTCACGTGCCTGGCCCTCACCTGGCTCAATCCGCACGTGTACCTCGACACCGTCTTCCTGCTGGGATCGGTGGCGAACAGCCACGGCCCCGAGGGCCGCTGGTGGTTCGCGCTGGGCGCCGGCGCGGCATCCCTCATCTGGTTCTTCGCCCTCGCCTACGGGGCGCGCCTGCTGGGCCGCGTGCTCTCGACCCCGCGCGCCTGGCGGGTGCTCGACGGCGTCATCGCCGTCGTCATGCTCGCCATCGCGGCCTCGCTCGTGCTGCCCCACTGATGGGGAATAGCCGGTCGCCGGCGACCGTGCTAGCGTTTCGGACATCGTGAGCACCCTCACCTGTCGCTGCTGTCGCCGCTAGGCGGTCGTCTCCCCGACGACCCCAGGGCGCGATTCCCCGCGCCGCCGACCGCAGCCCCGTGCTCACGCCGCATCCGACGCGTCCGCGTCAGTTCCGCGGCATCCGCCTCGAACCGATCTCGAATCGATCTCGAACACCGGATGCCACGCAGCCGACGTCAACGGATGCCGGGGCCGCCGCGTCGTCGGCGCACCACCCGGCACTCGAAAGGACCATCCCATGTCCGGCATCCCCGTTCTCGACCTCTCACTGCTCAACGGCACGACCGAGCAGCAAGCGCAGTTCCGCGACGACCTCCGCCGCGCGACGCACGAGGTCGGCTTCTTCTCGCTCATCGGCCACGGCGTGCCGACCGAGCTCGTCGATCGCGCGTATGCGGCGGCGCGGGCGTTCTTCGCCCTGCCCGAGTCGCACAAGCTCGCGATCGAGAACGTCACGAGCCCGCACTTCCGCGGGTACACCCGCATGGGCGGCGAGCGCACGCTCGGTCGCGTCGACATCCGCGAGCAGATCGACCTCGGCGCCGAGCGCCCGGCCGTGACCATGACGGCCGACACCCCGGACTACTGGATCCTCGAGGGGCCGAACCTGTGGCCCGAGGCGCTGCCCGAGTTCCGCGCGGTCGCCGAGGAGTGGATCGCCCGGCTCGACGAGGTCGGCACACGCCTCCTTCGCAGCTGGGCCGAGGCGCTCGGGGCCGCGCCCGACACCTTCGACGCCGCCTTCGAGCGCCCGTCGCCGTACCTCAAGGTCGTGCGCTACCCCGGCGTCTCGGCCGAGCAGCCCGCGCAGGGCGTCGGCGCCCACAAGGACCTGGGCGTGCTCACCCTGCTCTCGGTCGAGGACGGCAAGGCCGGCCTGCAGGTCGAGAAGGACGGCGAGTGGATCGACGTCGTCGCCCCGTCGGGCGCGTTCATAGTGAACATCGGCGAACTGCTCGAGATCGCGACCGACGGCTACCTCAAGGCGACGAAGCACCGAGTGGTCTCCCCCGCACCCGGCACCGAGCGCATCTCGATCCCGTACTTCCACGGGCCGGCACTCGACGCCGTGATCCCGACGATCGAGCTCGCACCCGAGCTCGCCGCCGAGGCGCCCGGCATCACCAGGGACCCCGCGAACCCGCTGCACGCCGTGTTCGGCGAGAACTGGCTGAAGAGCCGGCTCCGCGCCCACCCGAACGTGGTCGAGGCGCAGTACCCGAGGCTGCTCGTCGGCGCCTGACCGAGGGGCGGGTGCGCATCGAGCACGCCCGAGTCGGTGTGACCTGTCGAAAACGGTTGTCGCCGTTCGTCGTACCTGCGTAGCGTGACCGAGAGAGAGGATTCCGCCATGGAATACGCGCTGTTCTACGCCGCGGGCGACGACCCGATCGCCCCCGACCCCGCCGCCGACGACATCGGAGACTGGGTCGACGACCTCGAGGCGCGCGGCGTCTCCGAGTACGGCGAGCGGCTCCGCCCCGATCCCGATGCCACGGTGGTGCGCGTGCGCGGCGGGGAGCTGCTCGTGAGCGACGGGCCGTTCACCGAGGCGAAGGAGTCGATCGGCGGCTTCGACATCATCGACGTCGACGACCTCGACGCCGCGATCGAGATCGCGTCGCGGCATCCCGCCGCGTCATTCGGCCGCGTCGAGGTGCGCCCGTTCGTGCGGTGGCCCGACGCCGAGCCGGGCTCGCGCATCGTGCCGGCCGGCTTCGCCGAACGCGACGCGTCGGGGCGCCGCTACCTCATGCTCGTGGCGGTCGAGCCCGGCGGCGAGCGCGACGCCGATGCCGGCCCCGACGCGTGGGTGCGCGAGATGGACGGTCGCGGCACCCGGCTGTTCGGCGAGGTGCTGCGCGGGCCGGATGATGCGACCCATGTGCGCCGACGCGGCGGCGAGGTGCTCGTCGCCGACGGGCCGTTCGCCGAGGCGAAGGAGTGGATCGCCGGGTTCGACCTCATCGAGGTGGCCGGGCTCGCCGAGGCGATCGAGGTCGCGGCCGCGCACCCGATGGCGCGCGGCGGGGCGATCGAACTGCGCCCGCTGTGGCCGTTCGACGTGCACGACGACCACGTCGCGCGCGCCGAGCGCGAGGCCGACGAGTACGGGCGTCGAACGGAACCGCCGGCCGCCGAGGCCGCTGCCGCCGCCCGCGCCGGAGCCGCGGGGGTCGCGCACTGAGCCCGCGCGGGGCGTCGCCGTCGGCGAGCGGGCCGATCGGTCCGGTCGCCGATGCGGCGGCGTCCCGCCGCCCGGACACGCCGAGCGGAACCGCCGCGGTCGCCGCGGCGCCCCGTCATGCGGTCACGCCGAGCGGAACCGCCGCGGTCGCCGCGGCGCTGCGGGGTGCGGCAGGCGAGTGGGCGCGCATCGTCGCGACACTCATCCGCACGACGGGCGACTGGGACGTCGCCGAGGAGTCGGCGGCCGGCGCGGTCGAGCGTGCGGCCGAGACGTGGCCACGCGACGGCGTGCCCCGCAATCCCGGCGCCCGGCTCACGACCGCCGCCCGCAACCTCGCGCTCGACCGGCTGCGTCGGCGCGGTGTCGAGGCCGAGAAGCTGCGCGAGTGGGCCGACGCCGAACGCGACGCCGGCCGCACCGCGGGCCCACCCGACCCGGCCGAACTCGTCGCGCGCGACGAACCCTCGTGGGACGACCGACTGCGGCTCGTCTTCACGTGCGCCCACCCGGCGCTGCCGATGGAGGCGCGCGTGGCCCTCACGCTCCGCACCGTCTGCGGCCTCGAGACGCCCGAGATCGCGCGGGCCTTCCTCGTGCCCGAGTCGACGATGGCGCAGCGTCTCGTGCGGGCGAAGCGCAAGATCCGGCATGCGGCGATCCCGTACCGGGTGCCGCCTGCGGAGGCACTGTCCGAGCGGCTCGACGGGGTGCTCGCGGTGCTCTACCTCATCGCGAACGAGGGCTACCTCGCGTCGTCGGGAGATCACCTGCAGCGCCTCGACCTCGCGGCCGAGGCGATCAGGCTCGCGCGACTCGTCGTGTCGCTCATTCCCGACTCCGACGAGGCCCGGGCCCTGCTTGCACTGCTCCTGCTGCAGCACGCGCGTTCGGCCGCTCGGGTGGACGCCGCGGGCGACCTCGTGCCGCTCGCGGACCAGGACCGGACCCGGTGGGACGCCCGGGAGGTCGCCGAGGGCCTCGCGCTCCTCACGAGCCCGGGCAGCCGCTCGAGCCGGGCGGACGACGCGATCGCGGGCCCGTATCGGCTCCAGGCCGAGATCCAAGCGGTGCACGCTCGCGCGGCGACCGCCGTCGCGACCGAGTGGCCCGCGATCGTCGCCCGCTACGACGCGCTCGCGGCGCTCACCGATTCGCCGTTCGTGCGGTTCAACCGCGCGATCGCGGTCGGCGAGGCCGACGGACCCGCGGCCGGACTCGCCGCCCTCGCGGAGGTCGAGGCCGGCGGCCGCCTCGCCGGCTATCACCTCCTGCCTGCGGCGCAGGCCGAGTTCCTGCGCCGCGAGGGCCGGACCGCCGAGGCATCCGACCGCTATCGCGAGGCGATGGTCCTCGCGCCGACGGCGCCCGAGGTGCGATTCCTCGAGCGCCGACTGGCCGACCTCGACCGAGGGTGACGGCCTGCCGACCGGCGGGCCCATCCACCGATCGGTGGATGCCGGAATCGAACGGCCGGGGGCTGCCGCCGGCGCCCGGCCTCCGACACGCTCGGACTATGAAGACGACACGAACCGATGCCGCAGGCGGGCGCGAACCCGACGTCGCGGTGCGGGTGCGGGGACTCCGCAAGCAGTACGGCCACCGGGTCGCCGTCGACGGCATCGACCTCGACATCGCCCACGGCGAGACGTTCGCCCTGCTCGGCCCGAACGGCGCCGGGAAGTCGACGACCGTCGAGATCCTCGAGGGGTACCGCTCGCGCGCGGCGGGCGAGGTGTCGGTGCTCGGCGTCGATCCGGCCCGCGGCGGCCTCGACTGGAAGGCGCGGCTCGGCATCGTGCTGCAGTCGAGCGGCGAGACCGGCCAGTACACCGTGCGCGAACAGCTGCGTCAGTTCGCCGGGTACTACCCGAACCCGCGCGACGTCGACGAGGTGATCGCGGCGGTCGGGCTCGAGGCCCAGGCCGGCACGCGCCTGCAGAAGCTCTCGGGCGGCCAGCGCAGGCGGGTCGACGTGGCGCTCGGCATCGTCGGCCGCCCCGAGCTGCTCTTCCTCGACGAACCGACGACGGGCTTCGATCCGGCGGCGAGGCGCGAGTTCTGGGGGCTCGTGCGCGGGCTCAAGGCCGAGGGCACGACGATCGTGCTCACGACGCACTACCTCGACGAGGCGGCGCAGCTCGGCGACCGGGCCGGGGTCATCATCGGCGGCCGGCTCGTCGACGTCGCCCCCATCGACGTGCTCGGCGGCGAGGCCGCCCGGGTGCCGATCGTGCGGTGGCGCGACGCCAGGGGGCTCGTCCGGGAGACGCGCACCGACGCGCCGGCCCGGCTCGTGGCCTCCCTCGTCGCAGAACTCGGCGGCGAGCCCAGGGAGCTCGAGGTCATCCGCCCGAGCCTGGAGGACATCTACCTCGACCTCGTCGGCGACGCCGACGCGGCCGACGCCGACGGCGCGGCCGGCCCGGCGACCGAGACCGCGCCCGAGGAGGCACTGGCATGACTACCGTCACCACCCGTCCGATCGGCATCGCCCGCGTCGGCGGCTCGCGCGTCGCGTACGAGACGCGGGGCTACTTCCGCTCGCTCGACACGGTGTTCTTCACGTTCCTGTTCCCGCTCATCATGCTCGGCATCTTCACGACGGCGTTCAGCGCGTCGGGCGACGTCGGGCCCGTGGGCTCGCAGATCAGCGTCGGCGCGTTCTACCTGCCCGGCATGCTCGCCGCGGGCCTGCTGCTGTCGGGCCTGCAGAACCTCGCCGTCGACATCGCGACCGAGAAGGGCGACGGCACGCTCAAGCGGCTGGGCGGCACCCCGCTGTCGCCCGTCTCGTACTTCCTCGGCAAGATCGGGCAGGTGTTCGTCACGGGCGCGCTGCAGGCCGGGCTCATGCTCGTCGCCGCGGCGACCGTGTTCGGCATCGCCCTGCCGACCGACCCCGCGCAGTGGTTCACGTTCGCGTGGGTGTTCGTGCTCGGCCTCACGGCCTCGGCGCTGCTCGGCATCGCCCTGTCGTCGGTGCCGCGCAGCGGCCGGTCGGCGACGGCCGTCGTCATCCCGATCGTGCTCGTGCTGCAGTTCATCTCGGGCGTCTACCTCTCGTTCAACCAGCTGCCCGAGTGGATGCAGAACGTCGCGAGCCTCTTCCCGCTGAAGTGGATGGCGCAGGGCATGCGCGCCGCGTTCCTGCCCGAGGAGTTCGCCGCGCTCGAGCAGCACGGCGCCTGGGACCTCGGCTGGGTCGCGGTCGCGCTCGGCATCTGGCTCGTGGTCGGGCTCGTGCTCAGCCGGCTGACGTTCCGCTGGATCCGCCGCGATGCGTGACGTCGCAGCGTACGCGTCGCCCACGACCCGTGCGTGAGAGCATGGCGGCATGCTGAACCGCCGGTGGTGGGATGCCGCGGCGATCGCGGTCGCGGTCGTCACCGTGCTGTTCGGCCTGACCGATCCGCCGTACGGCCCGCCCGACTACGGGGCGTGGGCGGTCGCGGGGGTCTTCCTCGTCGTCTACTTCGCCTACCTGCGCGGCCGCCTCGACCGCGAGGATCCGACGCAGCACGTCGTCATCACGATCGTGCTCTCGGCCGTCGTCGGCGTCGGCGTCGCGTTCGACCCGGGCGCCTCGATCCTGCAGGCCTTCGCGTACCCGTTCCTCTGGGTCACCGCACCGTCGACCCGGCGCGCGATCGTCGCCAACGTCGGGCTCGCCATCGCACTGCTCGTCGGCTACGTCGTGCACTTCGGGTGGGGCGGGGTCGTCGCGGGCGTCGCAGTCGCCGGGCTCTCGCTCGGGTTCAGCCTCGCGCTCGGGCTCTGGATCACCCACATCGCCGCGATCGGCGAGGAGCGGGCCCGGCTGCTCGTGGAGCTGCAGTCGGCGCAGGGCCAGCTCGCCGCGCTGCACCGCGACGCCGGCGTCAGCGACGAACGCGCCCGGCTCGCCCGCGAGATCCACGACACGATCGCGCAGAGCCTCACCGGGCTCGTCATGGTCGCGCAGCGCGCGGGCAACCGGCTCGACGGGTCGGACGACGCATCGCAGGGCACCGCCGCCGCCCGCGCCGACATCGAGCTCATCGAGCAGATGGCGCGCGAGGCCCTCACCGAGGCGCGAGGGCTCGTCGCGACGCTCGCACCGGTCTCGGCCGACGGCGGCCTCACCGCCGCCCTCGGCCGGCTCGGCGCCGCGTTCGAACGCGAGACGGGCGTGCGGGTCGCCGTCGACGCGGATGCCTCGGGGCTCGACCGCGAACTCGAGGTCGTGCTGCTGCGGAGCGCCCAGGAGGGGCTCGCCAACGTGCGCAAGCACGCCGGTGCGAGCCGGGTGGCGATCACGGTCGCCGACCGCGGAGCGCACGAGGTCGTGCTGACCGTGCGCGACGACGGGGCGGGACCGTCGCCCGCCGCCCCGGGCGCGTCGTCGCCGGCCCCGGCCGGCTTCGGGCTCGCGGGCCTGCGCGACCGGGCGGCGCTCGTCGGCGGCACCCTGGAGTTCGGCCCCGCGAACGGCGGCGGCTCGCTGCTGCGCGTCACGGTGCCCAGGAAGGAGACCGCATGAACCCGATCCGCGTCGTCGTCGCCGACGACCACCCCATCGTGCGCGCCGGCATCGTCGGGCTCCTCGACACGGCGGCGGGCATCGAAGTCGTCGGCGAGGCGGCGAACGGCGCCGAGGCGATCGAGCTGGCCCGGTCGCGGCATCCCGATCTCGTGCTCATGGACCTGCGCATGCCGGGCATCGACGGCGCGGCCGCGACGGCCGAGATCGTCGCGACGGTGCCGGGCACGCGCGTGCTCGTGCTGACGACGTACGAGACCGACGAGCACATCCTCGCCGCGATCGAGGCGGGCGCCGGCGGCTACCTGCTGAAGGCTGCGCCGCAGGACGAGATCGTGGCCGGCATCACGGCGGTCGCAGGCGGCGAGACCGTGCTCGCCCCGTCGATCGCTGCGAAGCTCGTGTCGCGGGTGCGGGCCGAGGCCGCGGCGTCGGCCGCCCCGCCGTCGCCCGCGCCGTCGCCGCGCGAACTGGAGGTGCTGCGGCTCGTCGCGGCGGGCCGGTCGAATCCCGAGATCGCCGCAGAGCTCTTCATCGGCGAGGCGACCGTGAAGACCCACCTGCTGCACGTGTTCGAGAAGCTCGAGGTCAACGACCGTACGCGCGCGGTCACGCGCGCGATGGAGCTCGGGCTGCTGTAGCGAACCCGCCCGCACGACGATTCGCAACCCGTCGACGGTACGGCCGCCCGCGCCTACGATGACGGCGTGGGAGTTCGCGACGTGCGGGTCGCCGTGCAGCGCACGAGGATTCTGCCCGCCTGGGTGCGGCGAGCGGATGCTTCGGCGACGCGTCGCGTGAACGCCCGCCGCACTCACCCGCTCGTCGACCGCTTCTGGTCGCGCGTCTCCGGCTTCGCCGACCGCGGCGTGCTGTGGTGGACGATCGCCGGCGTGCTGGCCGTGACCGGGCGACGGCGGATCGCCGCGCGCGGGCTCGGATCACTGCTCGTCGCGAGCGCGCTCACGAACGTGATCGCGAAACGCGTGTTCGGCGGCGACCGGCCGCTGCTCGCGGACGTGCCGATCGCCCGGCGACTGCCGAAGCCGCCGATCACCCCCTCGTTCCCGTCGGGGCATTCGGCGAGCGCCGCGGCGTTCGTCACCGGCGTCGCGATCGAGTCGCCCCGACTCGGCGCCGCGCTGGCTCCGGCCGCCCTCGGCGTCGGCTACTCGCGTCTCCACACCGGGGCGCACTGGCTCTCCGACGTCGTCGGCGGGCTCGCCCTCGGTGCCGCCGTCGGCGGGCTCGGCGCGGTCGTCGTGCACCCGCATCGCCGGGCGGCAGGCGAGTCGACCGCCGCGAGCGGCACCGACCGCCGTCTTCCCGCGTCTTCCGACGGCGAGGGCGTCTTCATCGTGGTCAACCGGTCGTCGGGGACGAGCGTGCTCCGGAGCGATCCCGTGCGCGTGCTCGAGCGCCGGCTGCCGCGCGCCGAGCTGCACGTGCTCGAGGACGCCGCCGGCGACGATCCCGGCGCCGCCGCCCGCAGGGCACTCGCCCGCGCCGAGCCGCCGCGAATCCTCGGCGTCTGCGGCGGCGACGGCTCGGTCGCGGCGGTGGCCCACGAGGCGCGGGCCGCGGGCGTGCCGCTCCTCGTCGTGCCGGGCGGCACGTTCAACCACTTCGCGCGGGCCGCCGGCGCCGCCACGGTCGACCTCGCCGTCGACGCCCTGCAGCGCGGCGAAGGGGTGCGCGCCGATGTCGCCGAGCTCAGCTTCGCGGGCGGCCCGCCGATCACGGTGCTGAACACCGCGTCGGTCGGGCTCTACCCGGACTTCGTCGCCGAGCGCGAGCGCCGCGAGCACCGGTACGGCAAGTGGCTCGCCGCAGTCATCGCGGCGAACCGGGTGCTGCGCCGCTCCGCCCCCGTGAACGTCGCCGTCGGCGCCCGTCGTGCGCGCGTCTGGAGCCTCTACATCGGCGTCGGGCCGAACGACCCGGGCATACCCGCGCCGATGCGCCGGAGCAGGCTCGACGGCGGCGTGCTCGACGTGCGCGTCCTGCACGCGGGCTCGCGGTTCCGTGCAGCGGGCACGCTCGCCTTCGGCCGGCGCACGAGCGCGGTGCTCCGGCGAATGCGGCTGCTGCCGAAGCGCTTCGAGTCGTACACGACCGAGTCGATCGACGTGCTCGTGCGGCCCCGCCACGGACAGCCGCCGGGCTTCGCGCACGACGGGGAGGTCGCGATCGAGGCGACCGCCGACGCATCCGCCCGCACCGCCGCGCCAGGCTACCGCACGACGGTACGGATCGTCCCGGAGGCGCTCGACGTCTACCGCCCCGGCCGCGCGCACGAGAGCTGACGCCGGCTGCTCGGCGCAGGCGGCGGCCTCAGAGCAGGCGGCGGGCGTTCGCCCAGGCGGTGAGCTCGTGCCGGCTCGAGAGCTGCAGCTTGCGCAGCACGGCCGAGACGTGGGTCTCGACGGTCTTCGTCGAGATGTAGAGCTCGGCCGCCACCTCCTTGTAGGCGTAGCCGCGGGCGATGAGGCGCATGACCTCCTGCTCGCGCGCCGACAGCCGGTCGAGCTCGTCGCTCGCCTGCGCCGTCTCGCCGACGGCTGCGCCGAAGGCGTCGAGCACGAACCCCGCGAGCTTCGGCGAGAACACGGCATCGCCGCTCGCGACCGCGTGCACGGCACGGCTCACGTCGGCGCCCGACGAGCCCTTCGTGATGTAGCCCCGCGCGCCCGCGCGGATCACGCCGACCACGTCCTCGGCCTTGTCGGAGACCGAGAGCGCGAGGAACCGCGTGCCCGGCACCGCGGGCGCCGACCGCCGGATCACCTCGGCACCGCCGGTGGACCCCGCCGGCACGGCGGTTCCGGGTAGGTGAACGTCGAGGAGCACCACCTCGGGCGCGGCATCCGTGACGATCGCGACGGCGCTCTCGACGTCGTGGGCCTCGCCCACGACCTCGACGCTGTCGTCGAGGTCGGCCTTCAGGCCCGACCTGAAGATCGAGTGGTCGTCGACCACGACGACCCGCACCCGTTCAGCCATGCAGCGCCTCCGCTCCGTTGCGCTCGCCCGCGAAGCCGCGTTCGCCGGGGAACCGCAGTCGCACCTCGGTGCCGACGCCGCCCGCACCCGGGACGACCGTCGCCGAGCCGCCCGCCCGGCGCATGCGCCCGATGATCGACTGCCGCACGCCGAGCCGGTCGTCCGGCACCTCGGCGAGCGCGAACCCCGGTCCGCGGTCGCGAACGAACACCTCGACGGCCGCGGGCGTCGACTCGACGTAGACCGAGATCTCGCCGCCGGCGTGCCGGGCAGCGTTGAGCATCGCCTCGCGCGCGGCCGCGGCGAGCTCGCCGCTCGCCCGCTCGCGCTGCTCGCCGACCACCACGACGTCGACGGTCACGGGGAAGTCGATCTCGAGGTCGGCGGCGAACCCGCGCAGGTCGGTGCCGAGGTCGCTGTCGGCCGGCGCGTCGCCGGCGAACAGCCAGTCGCGCAGCTCCCGCTCCTGCGCACGGGCGATGCGGGCGACCTCGCTCGTCGCGCCGGCCCGGTTCTGGATGAGTGCGAGGGTCTGCAGCACCGAGTCGTGGAGGTGCGCGGCGATCTCGCTGCGCTGCTCCTCGCGGATGCGCTTGGTGCGCTCGTCGGTGAGCTCGCGCCACTTGGCGATGAGCGTCGGCACGTAGACGAGCAGGATGCCGAGCACGGCGGCGAGCGCCGCGACGAAGACGGCGACGGTGCTCATGCGTCCGTTCGCCTCGGGGTTCACCACGAAGACCAGCTCGAGCGCGGTCGCGGCGAGCACGACCGTGGCGATGCTGCGGATGACGAGTTCGTGGCGGGGGCCGCGTGCCGGGTCGGGACGATCGATGAGGGTCGCCCACGCCGACGCCGCGACCGCGAGCCCGATGCCGACGTAGGTGGCGGCGTACCACTGCCACCAGCTCGCCGCCGCGGTGAAGTACCACTGGCCGCTCTGCGTCCAGACCGCGACGAGCACCACCGTCGACGCGACCACGAGCAGCCATGCGACGGGCGCGCGGCGGGTCGGCCGGGCGTCGCCCTCGTCCCACGGGGTCAGCGCCCACAGCCAGAGGTAGAGCAGCAGCCCCGCGCCCCATGCGAAGCTCGTCACGACGAACGCGGCGCGCACGAGGGCCACGGGCCAGCCGAGGTGCGCCGCGAGCCCCGCCGCGACCCCGGTCGCCGCGCAGGCGCGCGGGCGGGTCATCCGGGGCGTCTCCATGCCAGCCATCAAACCAGACGAGGATGCCTCGGCCACGGGCCGAGGGACCGGCTCAGGGTCGAATCAGGGATCCACCCCATGGCGGGCGCCCCCGGCCGGCTGCCAGCATCGAAGCCATGGAGACGAATCAGACCGCCCCTGAGGCGGACTCGGAGACATCCGGGTCCGGCCCAGTGCCGGAGGACGCGATGGGCCCGGAGAACGCTGCGGGGGCGGCGGACTCGACGGGTCGGAGCGCGGCCGCCGGCCCGCACGCCGACGGGGCGGTCGGTTCGGCTCCTGACCCTTCGAGAGATGCGCACGGCGGCGACCCCGCCGATCGGGCTGCGGGGCCGGGCTTCTACGCCTGGCTCCGCCGGCTCGGCGTGCCGCGTCGGGCCGGGTGGCTCGGCGGCGTGTGCGCCGGCGTCGGCGCGAGGCTCGGCATCGACCCGATCGTCGTTCGCGGCATCGTGGTCGTGATCGCCGTGCTCGGCGCCCCGTTCGTGCTCGTCTACGCCGTCGCGTGGCTGCTGCTGCCCGACACCGAGGGCGAGATCCACTTCGAGCGGCTCACCCGCGGAATCGTCGACCCCGCCGTCGTGGGCATCGCGGTGATGGGCGTCATCGGCTTCATCCCGCTCGTGCAGGGCGGATGGCTCGGCTGGCGCTGGTGGCCCGAGTGGCCGGCGTACTCGTGGGCCGGCATCGACCTCGGCGGAGTGTTCCGCACGATCTGGGGCCTCATGATCGCAGCTGCGATCGTCGTCCTCGTCATCTGGCTCGTTCGCCGGGCCTCCCAGAACGCCCCGGCCGGCGGCGCGTCGCGCGAGGCTTCCGCGCCCGTCGCCGGCCCGGGGTATCCATCACCCGAACCGGACGGCGCGGCGAGTGCCGCGGGGTCCGCCGGCGCGACCGGTGCCGCCGGCGCCGCCGCGTTCACCGCCCTGGCTTCGACCCCGGTGTCCCCGGCTCCGGCTTCCGCCACGGCATCCCCGGCGCCCGCCGGTGAACCGCCGGTGCCCGCCGAGGGCGCCGACGCGGCGACGATCGCCGAGTGGCGCGCCCGGCACGAGGCGTGGCGCGAGTCGCACGCCGAATGGAAGGCCGGCCAGGCGGAGGCCCAGCGCGCCGCGCGCCAGCAGGCCGCCGAGGAGACGCGGGCGCGGGCGCTCGAGTTCCAGGCCGCCGCGGCGGCGGCACGTGAGGCACGGCGTGCGGCGCGCCCGCGGGCGAGCGCGGCGTTCGTGTTCACGATGCTCGGCCTCGCGCTCGTCGCCGGCGCGGGCGCCGCGATCTGGGCGCTCGGCGTTCCAGATGCGGCGCAGTACGCCGTCGCGATCGCCTTCGCCACGGCGACCCTCGTGCTCTCGGCGGCCATGATCGTGGCCGCCCTCTGGCGGCGACGCAGCGGCGCGCTCGCGACGCTCGCCTCGGTGAGCGTCGTCGCGATGCTGATCGCCACCAGCTCATCGGCGATGGCCCCGTTCGGCACGCTGCTCGCCCCCAGCGCGAGCGTGTCGCTCGGATACCCGCAGCAGCTCGTGCAGCCGGTCGGCGACGCGTGGATCTCGATCGGTGCGTACGACGGCTATCCGGACGAGGCCCAGACCGTCACCTTGACCCAGGTCCTCGGGAACGCCTATGTGACGATCGACCCGCACACGTCGATCGTGCTCGACGCGACCGACGCCGGCGACGTCACCGTCTTCACCTACGACGCCGACGGCTACGGGAGCGCCGAGGAGCTCACCGACTCCGACTCGCGGGTCTACACGATCACCTCCGAGGGGATCACCCGATCGGAGAGCGATGACGCCGATGCGCGCCTCGTGCTGCGGCAGACCTCCGGCTACGTGGAGGTCAACGTCTGGGAGGGACAGGAATGACCGGGAACGACGAGAACGTCGGCGCGCTGCCCGAGCGTGCCGGTGCGCCCGCCATCGACACCGAGGTCGTCGAGGCCGAGCTGCTCGACACCGAGGTGGCCCGGAGGGAGCCGGCCACCGGCCTCGAGCCGCCCGCACCCACCGAGGTGCTCACCCCGATCGCCGGGCCGGGCGACGACGACCGGCCCGCCGCCGCTCCGACGGCGCCGGCGGCCGCCGCGACCGCACCGCGTCCGACCATCCGCTGGGGCGCACTCGTCTGGGCGTTGATCTTCGGCTCCGTCGCCGGGCTCACCCTCTGGGTGCTCTCGAATCTGCAGCACCGCGACGACGCGCTCGCCTGGCTCGAGTCGATCCCGCTCGGGCTGCTGCCGCTCTACGGCCTGCTCGTGGTCGGCGTCATCGTCGCGCTCTTCGGAGGGGTCGGGCTCATCCGGCGCGGCGAGCGCAGGCGCCGAGCCGCCCGCGGGTGACGCGCCGAGGCATCCGCCCGTTCCGCCCCCTCACCAGGCGGGCAGCTCGCGATCGCCGAGCGGCGTGAGCTCGGGCGGCATCGGCCACCCGAGCTCGAACCGCATGAGCGGCACGTCGATCGCGCCGAAGTCGTCCTTCTTCACGACGATGCGGTCGGCGCTCACCTCGGTGATGCGCACCCGCAGCTCGGTGCCGTCGCCGAGCAGCAGCACGTACGGGTCGGCGAGATAGGCCAGACCGCGCGCTTCGAGCTGCTCCTCGCCCGTGAGCCAGTCGACAGAGTCGCCGAGCTCGCGGCCGAGCAGGTCGACGGGCACGAAGCCCTCGCCCTCGGGGCGCAGCCAGCCGACGAGCTCGCCGTCGGGGCGGCGGTGTTCGATGAGGTCGGGGCGGTTCACCCGTCCGACCCTAGCGCGGCGAGCTGTCACCGGCCCAGTACGATCCGGCGCGCGGAATGTAGGAAGTTCCTCCGCTTGCACGGCGCGTCGCGGAGCGGTCGGCGGCGTGTCGGGCGATTCTTCCTACATTGCGTGAACGTCACCGAACGCGCACAGCCGGCTGCTCGACCACGCGGCGGACTCCGGGTTCGTCGATGCCCGCAACCCGGCTACAGCTCGACGCCGACGAGCACCGGCTCGGGGTGCAGCACGATGCCGAACTCGGCCTGCACCCGCTGCTGCACGAAGCGCGCGAGCTGCACGAGCTCCTCGGCGCTCGCTCCCCCGCGGTTCGTGAGCGCGAGCGTGTGCTTCGACGAGATCGCCGCGCGCGAGCCCGGCAGCGCGAAGCCTCGCCGGATGCCCGCCTGCTCGATCAGCCACGCCGCCGAGAGCTTCACGAGCGGGCCCGGCACCGAGGCCTCCGCCGGGTTCTCGACCTCGGATGCCTCGAGCGAGGCCTGCAGCTCGAGGAACGCGTCGAGCGGGGTGCCCGAGGCGAGCGTCGACAGCGGCGTCACCTCGTCGGGCTCGTCGGGCTCGACGTACCAGCGCGGGGCGGCGGCGGGCATCGTGCGCGCCACCCGCTCGGTCACGATCGGGTTGGTGAAGAACGAGCCCGCGCTCACCGAGTCGGCGTCGTCGGGGTCGAGCACCATGCCCTTCGACGCGCGCAGCGCGAGCACCGTCTCGCGCACTCGCGCGATCGGCACGCGGTCGCCGAGCTGCACGCCGAGCGCGCCGGCGAGCTGGGCGTATGCGATGGGCTGCCCGATCGACTCGCCGAGCACCGCGTGCTCGGCCGACGTGTCGTGCAGGTCGAGCTCGACCGAGACGACGATGCCGCGAAGGCCCTGCTTCAGCACGGAGGTGCGGTAGCCGAGCTCGAGCTCGTCGGCCGCCATGCGGCGCGGGGCGTCGGCGCCCTCGTCGAGGAACTCGATCGCGACGAGCACGGCCTCGAGCTCCTGGCCGTAGGCGCCGATGTTCTGCACGGGCGCCGCCCCGACCGAGCCGGGGATGCCGGACAGCGCCTCGATGCCCGAGTAGCCCTGCTCGACCGTCCACGCGACGAGGTCGTCCCACGTCTCGCCGGCCTGCACGCGCAGGCGCACCGATCCCTCGGCGGGCGGGTGGTCTCGATACGCCCCTTCGTCGCTCCTCGACCCGAGCCTCGACCGACCGGTCGGCAGCACCTCGATGCCGCGCGTCGCGACGCGGATGACCGTGCCCTCGAACCCGCCGTCGCCGACGAGCAGGTTCGATCCGCCGCCGAGCGCGAGCCACGGGTCATCCGACTGCCAGGCTTCGCGCGCGAGGTCGACGAGGTCGCGCTGGGTCGTCGCGGTGACGAGGCGGGCGATCGGCCCGCCGACCTGCAGGGTCGTGAGCTCGGAGAAGCGGGGGGCGTCGGTCATGTCAGCCGAGCGCGACGCGGACCTGGGCCTTGCCGAGCACCGTCGCGCCGTCGTACGTCACGGTGAGATCGATGCGAGCAGCGGATGCCTCGGCGTCGAGCTGCCCGACCTTCGCGACCACCGACACGGCGGCGCCGTGCTCGGGGTCGACGACGACGGGGCGCGTGAAGCGCACCTGGTAGTCGACGACGCGGGCGGGGTCGCCGACCCAGTCGACGACCGGCTGCACGGCGAGGCCCATGGTCAGCATGCCGTGCGCGAGCACGCCCGGCAGGCCGACCGACGCGGCGACGTCGTCGCGGTAGTGGATCGGGTTGAAGTCGCCCGAGGCGCCGGCGTAGCGCACGAGCGAGTCGCGCGTGAGGTCGAAGGTCCGCTCGGCGACGACGTCGCCGACGGCGAGGGACGCGAGGTCGGGGGTCGGCATCAGTCTTCTCCTCGGATGACGAGCGTCGAGATCGCGGTGACGACGTGCGCGCCGCCTTCGTCGGTGATGACCGACTCGGCCGTGACCATCGAGTGGGCGCCGAGCGTCTTCACGCTCGAGACGGTGAGGGTCGCGGTGAGCAGGTCGCCCGCGACGATGGCGCGGGTCGACGTGAAGCGCTGGTCGCCGTGCACGACGCGCGAGAAGTCGATGCCCGCGTCGGGGTCGGCGAGCAGCTGGGCGAGGGTGTGCTCCTGCACGACGACGGCGAAGGTCGGCGGGGCGACCACGTCGGCGTGGCCCGCGGCGCGCGCAGCCTCGGGGTCGAGGTTGATCGGGTTCGTCGCGAACACGGCGCGGGCGAACTCGCGCACCTTCTCACGACCGACGAGGTACGGCTCGGTGGGCGGGAAGACCCGCCCCTGCAGCTCGGGGTTCACAGACACCCCGTCAGTCTATTCGGCGTGCGCGGTCGGGCTCGGCGGCGTCAGTCGTCGCGCAGGCGGGCCAGCCGCAGGCGCAGGGCGTCGAGCAGGAGCTCGAGGCCGAGCTCGAAGACCCGGTCGGAGCGCGCGTCGCCGCGTTCGGCCGAGGCGATGAGTCGGCCGAGGCTCTTCGTCGGCACGCCGGGCTGCCAGATGTCGTCGGGCGAGGCGTAGTCGAGCCCGAAGCCGAGGGCGAACGAGTCGAGCACGGCGACGACCGGCAGCACCTCGTCGTCGGGGAATCCGCCCTCGACGAGCGCCGTCGCGAGCGAGTCGTAGCCCTCGATGACGGTGTCGTCGGTGATCGTCTTGCCGACGAGCAGCGGCACGATCGCCGGGTGCTCGGCGTAGAGCCGTCGCATGCGCTGCATCGTGGCGACGACGACCTCGTCCCAGGTGCCGCCCGCCGTCTCGAGCAGGTAGCGGCGGCCGAGCCGACCGCGCATGAGCTCGATGATGCCGTCGCGCCCGTCGACGTGGTTGTACAGCGACGACGGCGTCACCCCGAGGCTGCGGGCGAGCGCGTTGACCCCGAACGGGGCGCCCGAGTCGACGAGGTCGATCGCCGCATCGGCGATGCGGTCGGCCGACAGGAGCGGCACCTTGGGCCTCGCCATGTGCTCCTCCTCGGGTCGGTCGTCCGTGATCGGACGTCATCGGGCAATCAGGTCAGCCTACGCGGATGCCTCGGGCCGAGGGTTGCGGATCGGGCCGCCCCGTGCATAATAAACGAACACCATTCATTTAAGCGGCTGCCCCCGGCCGCGTCATCCCCGGCACGCCGAAGTGCCCCGATCCCCCACCGGAGCCCCGATGTCGCACTCCGACCTCAGCGCACGCGTTCCGCTGCGCCCGCCCACCGCTACCGCGACCTTCGCGATCGCCATCGCCGGCTACCTCGGCGTCAACCTCTCGCCCTACATGATCACGGCGCTGCAGTCGGCGCTCGACGCCGACGTGCTCACCGCGAGCTGGATCGTCACGGGCGCCCTGCTGGCGACCGCGATCGTCGGCCTCGCTGCGGCGCCGCTCTGCGCCGGACCGCGCCGGCTGCTCGTCGCCCGCGCCGGGCTCGTGCTGGGCGTCGTCGGCTTCGGTGCAGCGGCGCTCGTGCCCGAGCCCGGCGTCGTCGTCGGCGGACTGCTCGTCGGCGGCGCCGGCGCCGGCGGCGCGGTCGCCGCGGCGGGCGCGGCCATCGCGGCCTTCCGCAACCCCGACCGGGTCGCGGGCTTCAACGGCCTCGCGAACCGCGGCGTCATCACGATCGTGCTCCTCGTCATCCCGCTCGTCGGGCTCGCCCCGATCGACGTGTTCGGCGCGCTCGCGCTCTTCAGCCTCGCCGCACTCGCGGTGAGCGGCTGGCTGCCCGCCGCGCCCGTGCACGCGCCGCAGGCCGGCGCCGCGGTCGCCGAGGCGGTGCCCGTCGAGGTGCCGCCGACCGGCGTCGTGCGCGCCCTGCCCGAGCGGAGCCCCGCGACGACGCGCCTCGTCACGATCGCCGGGTTCGTGCTGCTCGTGACGTTCGCGCTCTGGGCGGCGAGCGAGGACTCGCTCTGGGCGATGGCCGGCGTCATGGGCGCCGAGCAGGCCGGGCTCACCGACGCCGGTCTCGGCCTCGCACTCAGCGGCGCGACCGCGGGCGGGCTCGTCGGGTCGGTGCTGCTCATGATCGTCGGCGACCGCTTCGGACGCGCGCTCCCGCTCGGCATCCTGCTCGCACTCGGTGGCATCCTGAAGATCGTGGAGGGCTTCACGACCGACGAGACGAGCTTCATCGTCGTGTTCATCGCCTGGAACACGGTCTACGCCCTCGCCTTCATGTACTTCGTCTCGACCTCGGCCGCGCTCGACGCCGACGGCCGGTGGTCGGGACCCCTGCTCGCCGTCTACCTCGTCGGCTCGAGCCTGACCCCGGTCATCGGGGCCGCGCTCGTCGAGGCGCTCGGCTACCAGGGCTTCGTCGTCGCACTCGGCGTCGCGAGCTTCGTGCTCGCGGTTCCGGCGGTCGCCGTCGCCCGCCTGTCCACGCGCCTCCAGCGCGCAGAGGCCGGCCCGCCGGCCGGCGCGTCGCCCGAGGCATCCGCCCAGACCCAGGAGGTCACCGCGTGAGTCGCACGCTCGTCACCAATGCCCGCATCTTCACCGCGAACCGCCCCGGCGACGGGGCCGAGTGGGCCGAGGCGCTCGTCGTCGACGGCGAGTCGCTCGCCTTCGTCGGGGATGCCGCGACCGCCGCCTCGGCGGCAGGCCCCGACGCCGAGGTGCAGGATCTCGGCGGCCGGCTCGTCGTGCCCGGCTTCCTCGACGTGCACACCCACCTCCACATGCTCGGCGACGCCCTCGGCCGGGTGCAGCTGCGCGACGCCCGCGACCTCGGCGAGATCCAGGCGCGGCTGCGCGCCGCACGGGATGCCGTGCCCGACGCCCCTCGCCTGCTCGGCGTCTCGTGGCTGTTCGACTCGGTACCGGGCGGCTCGCCCACCCGGCAGATGATCGACGAGGTCGTCGCCGACGTGCCCGTCTACCTCGACGCGAACGACCTGCACTCGACCTGGGTCAACTCGGCCGCCCTCGCCGAGCTCGGCATCACGCGGAACACGCCCGATCCGCTCGGCGGCCGCATCGGCCGCGACGCCGACGGCGAGCCCGACGGCATGCTGTACGAGACCGCCTCGCAGTACTACGTCTGGGCCCACCTCGCCGAGGTCGCCACCGACGCCGACCGCGACGACGCCGTCGAGCGCGCGCTCGACGCCTACCTCGCGACGGGCGTCACCGGAGCGGCCGACATGGCGTTCGGGGAGCGCGAGCTCGCGTCGTTCGAACGCGTCGTCGCCCGCCGCGGCGGGCTGCCGTTCCACCTCGTCGGGTACTGGCTCATCGACAACACGGGCGACGACGCCGAGAACCTCGCGCAGGTCGCCCGCGCCGTGGAGCTCGCGCAGGGCGGCGGCAGCCCGTGGCTGCGCATCGCCGGCATCAAGCTCATCACCGACGGCGTGATCGACGCCTGCACGGCCGCCATGCAGTCGCCGTACGCCGACGGATCGAACGCCGACCCGATCTGGCCCTACGAGCAGATGGCCCCCGTGGTCGCCGCGGCCGACGCCGCGGGCCTGCAGGTCGCACTGCACGCCATCGGGGATGCCGCGAGCTCGTCGGCGCTCGACGCGATCGAGCACGCGATCGAGGTCAACGGCGACCGGCCCGGCGACCGCCCGCGCCGGCACCGCGTCGAGCACCTCGAGTACGCGGCGCGCGGCACGGCCGAGCGGATGGCGCGGCTCGGCGTCACCGCATCGATGCAGCCCGTGCACTGCGACCCGTCGATCATGGACAACTGGATGGCCCGCCTCGGCGACGACCGCGTCGACCGCGGCTTCGCGTGGCCCGAGTACCGCGACGCGGGCGCCCTGCTCGCGTTCTCGACCGACGCGCCGACCGCGCCGCACCTCGCGCTGCCGAACCTCTACATCGCGACGACCCGCAAGTCGGCGCTCGACCCGTCGCTGCCCGCGTACGCGCCCGAGTTCGCGCTGCCGCTCGCCGAGGCCCTCGGCCACGCGACGCGCGACGCCGCCGCGTCGATCCGCGAGGAGGACGAACGCGGCCGGCTCGCCGCAGGGCTCGCCGCCGACTTCGCCGTGCTCGACCTCGACCCGTTCGAGGCCGGCGCGCCCGCGCTGCTCGACGCCCGAGTCATCCGCACCGTCGTCGCCGGCCGCACCGCCTACGAGGCGTAGGGCGAACAGAACGAGGCCGCACCCTGGTGTCGCAGGGTGCGGCCTCGTCGTGCGCTCGGAGGAACCGGCTCGAGGGCGAGTCGAGTCAGTCCTCCGCGACCGCGCGCGAGAGCGTCTCGCCGCGGAAGTAGGCCGGGCGCTTCCAGCGCTGCCAGAACATGACGACGACGCCCGACAGCAGGATCACCATGCCGAGCACGAACACGAGGCCGAGGCCGAAGATGTTCGAGCCCGAGCCGTAGGCCGGGTCCATGCTGTCGATGAGCGTCGTGAAGAAGAGCACCGCGAGGATCGTGCCGCCGACGAGCGGGGCGATCAGCCGGAAGAACACGTTGCGCGCACTCGCGAAGAGCGTCCTGCGGAAGAACCACACGCACGCGAACGCCGTGATGCCGTAGTAGAAGCAGATCATCATGCCGAGCGTCTGGATCGTGTCCCACAGCACCTCGTCGCTGACGAACCGCATGATCGTGTAGAACACCGCCGCGACGATCGCCGCGACCACGGTCGCGTAGCCGGGTGTGAAGAAGCGGGGGCTGACGGTCGCGAACTTCTGCGGCAGTGCGCCGTAGTGGCCCATCGCGAGCAGCGTGCGCGCGGGCGAAACGAAGGTCGACTGCAGCGAGGCCGCCGAGCTCGACAGCACGGCGATCGACATGAAGATCGCGAGCGGGCCGAGGACGGGCCCCGCGAGGTAGAAGAACGCGTTCTCCTGGATCTCCTCGTTGCCGAGGCCGACGCCCGAGGTGCCGACACCGGCGAACGCGAGCGCGCCCATCGCGACGAACAGATAGATCGCGACGACGATCGAGACCGTGAGGGTCGCCGCCTTGCCCGGCGTCGTTCGCGAGCCCTTCGTCTCCTCGTTCATCGTGAGCGTGACGTCCCAGCCCCAGAACACGAACAGCGAGACCGACAGGCCCGCGACGACGGCCGAGAACGACCCGACCTCGAACGGGTTGAACCAGCTGAGCTCGACCGGCGTCGCATCGAACGCGGTGCCGTTCGCGACATGCCAGAACGCGGCGACGCCGAATCCGATCATCACGAGCAGCTGGAAGCCGACGAGCCAGTACTGCACCTTCTGCGTCGTCTGCATGTCGCGGTACGAGATGAGCGTCGCCCCGAGGATGAACACCAGGCAGGTGGCGACGTTGACGAACGGGTTGCCGACGAGGTCGGCGACCGCCGCGGCGTCCCCGCCGAAGAAGCCGACCACCTGCGAGACCGCGAGGTAGAAGAACTCGACCGCGATGCCCGCGAGGTTCGAGAGCACCACCACCGTCGCGGCGATGAGGCCCCAGCCGCCCATCCAGCCGAGCCACGGCCCGAAGGCCCGGGTCGCCCAGGTGAACGAGGTGCCCGAGTCGGGCATCGCGCTGTTGAGCTCCCGGTAGCCGAACGCGACGAGCAGCATCGGGATGAACCCGAGCAGGAAGATCGCGGGCAGCTGCGTGCCGACCTCCGCGACGGTCGGACCGAGCGCGCCGGTCAGCGTGTACGCCGGGGCGATGCACGAGATGCCGATGACGATCGCGCCGATCAGGCCCACCGAGCCGGCCGACAGGCCCTTCTTCGTGAGGCCCGGGTCGGTGCCGTCGACCATCGCGCTCGCGGTCGTGAGCGGCGCGTGCGGTTCGGTGTGGTGCTCGTGCGGGTGGGTGCTCGCGTGTGCGGGCGTGGCCGCCTGCGCTGCGCGCTCGTGCTGTTGGTGTTGCGACATACGGGGTCTCTCAGTCGGTGGGGCGCGGCACGACGATCATCGGCACCGGCAGTTCGCGGAGCATCTTCGAGCCGGTCGACCCGAGGAAGAGGCGGCTCGGGGTCGCGAGCCGGCTCGATCCGACGAGCACGATCTCGCCGGCGTGCCACTCGAGCGCGCGCACCGACTCCTCGATGCTCGAGCCCGTCGCGGTCGAGACGGTCGCGTCGACGCCGGCGGGCAGCGCCCGCTTCGCGGCGAGCAGCACCTCCTCGGCGTGGGCGGTCGACGTGAGGTCGGCGAGCTCCTCGTCCATGCCCGAGGGCAGGTCGATCGGCACGAGCGACACGAGGCGCAGCGGCGCGTGCGCGGCACGGCCCAGGCGAACGGATGCCTCGAGCACGGCGCTCGCCCCGGCGCGCAGTCCGATCGCGGCGGTGATGCGGGTGATGCCCTGGGCGGTCGCGACCTCGCGCGAGCCCGAGGGTGCGAGCGCGACGGGCACGTCGGAGGAGTGCAGCAGGGCGCTCGCGACCGAGCCGATGCGCGAGCGGCCGAGGAGGCCCCCGCGCGCGGCCCCGACGACGATGAGCGCCGCGCCGAACTCGTGCGCCGCGGCGAGCAGGCCCTCGGCGAACGAGTCCGCGTAGCGGATGTGCAGCGACTGGGCGATGTCGTCGCCGAGCCGCGCACTCGCCTCGGCGAGCCAGCCCTGCGACCGCTCCTTGACGTGGCGCTCGTACCCGGGGTCGCGGGGCACGACGCCGCCGCGGGCCTCGATCGGCAGCACCATGACGACCTCGAGGAACGCCTCGGTCGCCGCGGCGATGCGTGCGCCGAGCGCGAGCGCGTCGGCGCCCGAGTCGTCGGCCGTGTAGCCGACGACGATGCGCAGGGATTCGGTCATGCGGGTCTCCGCTTCAGTGTTGCTGCGCTCCGGGGCCTCGCGGCCCCGGAGCACGGGACGGCTCGGCGCTCAGGCCGCGAGGATCTGCTCGGCGACGAGGCGGCCCATGCGGATCGCGCCGTCGACGTGCTGGTAGCCCTTGCCGGCCAGGTCGGAGCACGCGAAGTGGATCGGCCCGACGTTCTTGCGGAGGTCGGCGCCGTAGCGGGCGAGACCGCCCATGTCGAAGCTCGCCGCGTAGGCGCCGCGGGTCCACTCCTCGCTGCCCCAGTCGCTCTCGTAGTAGACGACGGGGTTCAGGGCCTCTGGGCCGTAGTAGTGCGACAGCGACTCGAGGATCGCGGCCTTGCGCTCGTCGGCGCCGAGCTTGAACACGGCGTCGGCCTCCTCGTCGGAGACGAAGCCGACGAGCGTGCCGCGGGGGTCGCCGTGGTTCGTGTTGTCGTACGCCTCGTGGCACAGCTCGTAGGGGCTGAAGGCGGTGCCCGACAGGCCCTGCTCGCGCCAGAACGGGCGGTCGTAGACGGCGTGCACCTTGATGACGAAGCCCATCGAGATGTGCTGGTGCAGCTGGTGCTGGCGACGGGGCAGCGGCGGCTCGTACGAGATGCGGCTGTAGAGGATCGGCGGCACGGCGAGGATGACGCGCTTCGCGTGCACCTCGAGCGAGTCGGTCACGGCGACGACGCCCTGGTCGGGGTGCTCGGGGTTCCAGCGCAGCGTGCGCACGGCCTGGTTCAGGCGAACCCGGTCGCCGAGCTTCGCGGCGAGGCCGATCGGCACCTGCTGCAGGCCGCCCACGACGCGCTGGTCGAGGATGAAGTCGGCGTCGACGAGGTGCGAGAACGAGCCGGCCGAGGCGGCCATGAGGAGGGCCTGGAGCGCGGAGAACGCGTGCGCGGGCTTCGTGAGCATCGCACCGGCGATGAACATGCCGATGTTGAGCTTCGCCTCCTCGTCGTCGGTCTGGGTGCCGAGCCACTCGGCGAACGAGACCTCGTCGAGCTCCTTGGCGCGCGGGTGCGCCCACGGGGCGTCGGGGTCGATCTCGGCGACGAGCTCGTCGAGCTTCTCGATGAGGCCGACGATCTCGCCCTCGGTCTTCGCCGGCACGGGGAAGATCTCGCCCTCGAAGAGGCGGCGCTCGCCGTCCTCCGCGATGTAGACGTTCTCACCCTCGCGGTAGCGCGAGTAGGTCTCGAGGCCGAGCTCCTCGATCGTCTCGATCAGGGCGTCCTGGTCGGGCGAGACCCACTGGCCGCCGATCTCGAGCATGGCGCCGTCGATGTCGTCGGTCCAGAGGCGGCCGCCGATGCGATCGCGGGCCTCGAGCACGACGACCGACTCGCCGGCGTCCTTGAGCCTGTTCGCGGCGGTGAGGCCGGCCGCGCCGGCGCCCACGATGACCACGTCGGTATCGATGCGTTCCATGATGCTTCTTTCTTGCTCGCGCGAGACTCGCGCTGTGATCGCTGTTCAGAAGGAGGTGCGGGCACGCAGGGCGGAGACGCCCGTTTCCGGGCGCGGCTACGCCCACCTTCCCACACACGTCGCTGAAAAGTGAGGAAAATACGAAGGCGGATGCCGCAGCGCGAGGCCGCGGCATCCGCCCGCGTCGCTCAGCCCACCGGGATGAGCGTGTACTTCGTGTCGAGGTACTCGTGGATGCCCTCGAGGCCGCCCTCGCGGCCGATGCCCGACTGCTTGATGCCGCCGAAGGGGGCGGCCGCGTTCGACACGAGGCCCGTGTTGAGGCCCATCATGCCGGTCGCCAGGCGGTCGATCATGCGGTGGCCGCGTGCGAGGTCCTGCGTGAACACGTAGGAGACGAGGCCGTACTCGGTGTTGTTGGCGAGGTGCACCGCCTCGTCCTCGGTCGAGAACGTCGTGATGCCGAGCACCGGCCCGAAGATCTCCTCGCGCAGCAGTCGCGCGTCGGCCGACACGTCGCCGAGCACGGTGGGCGCGTAGAACGAGCCCGCACCGTCGATGACGGTGCCGCCGGTGAGGACCTTCGCGCCCTTGCCGACCGCGTCCTGGACGAGCTCGTCGGTCGAGGCGACCGCCTTGTCGTCGATGAGCGGGCCGATGCCCACGCCGTCCTCGGTGCCGCGGCCGACCTTGAAGGCGGCCACGCGCTCGGCGACGCGCTTCGAGAACTCGGCGGCGACCGACTCGTGCACGATGAAGCGGTTCGCCGCGGTGCAGGCCTGGCCGATGTTGCGGAACTTCGCGAGCATCGCGCCGTCGACCGCCTTGTCGAGGTCGGCGTCCTCGAAGACGACGAACGGCGCGTTGCCGCCGAGCTCCATCGAGGTGCGGAGGATGCCCTGGGCGGCCTCCTTCATGAGGCTGCGGCCGACCTCGGTCGACCCCGTGAAGGAGAGCTTGCGCAGGCGCGGGTCGGCGATGATCGGGCCCGAGACCTTCGACGAGGTCGACGTCGCGATGACGTTGACGACGCCGGCCGGCAGGCCGACCTCCTCGAGCAGTTGCACGAACGCGATGGTCGTGAGCGGCGTGAGTGCCGGGGGCTTGATCACGACGGTGCAGCCGGCCGCGAGCGCGGGCGCGATCTTGCGGGTCGCCATCGCGAGCGGGAAGTTCCACGGCGTGATGAAGAACGACGGTCCGACCGGGCGCTGCGAGACGATCATGCGACCGGTGCCCTCGGGGTTCAGGCCGTAGCGGCCCGAGATGCGCACGGCCTCCTCGCTGAACCAGCGGAGGAACTCGCCGCCGTAGGCGACCTCGCCGCGCGCCTCGGCGAGCGGCTTGCCCATCTCGAGCGTCATGAGGAGCGCGAACTCCTCCTTGCGCTCCTGGAGCAGGTCGAAGGCGCGGCGCAGCAGCTCGCCACGCTCGCGGGGGGCGGTCGCCGCCCACGCGTCCTGCGCGGCGACGGCCGCGTCGAGGGCCTTCTTGCCGTCGGCGACCGAGGCGTCGGCGATCTCCTTGATGGTCTCACCGGTGGCCGGGTCGGCGACCGCGAGGGTCTTGCCGCCCTCGGCCTCGACCCACTGGCCGCCGATGAAGAGCCGGGCCTCGACCTTGTCGAGCACCGAGGCTTCGAGCGTTGCGTTCGTCATGTGTGTGCTTTCCGTTCGATGATTGCGTGGCGTGGGCGACGCATCGATCAGGGGTAGAGGCCGCGCAGCTTGTGCGCTTCGGCGACGCGCTCGACCGCGAGGGCGGTGGCGGCGGTGCGAAGCGACAGGCCCCGCGAGGTCGCGTAGCCGAGCACGTGCTGCCACGCGCTGAGCATCCGCTCCTCCAGTCTGGCCTCGACCTCGTCGACGCGCCACCAGTACGCCTGGTTGGCCTGCACCCACTCGAAGTACGAGACGATGACACCGCCCGCGTTCGCGAGGATGTCGGGGACGACGAGGATGCCGCGCTCGCGCATGATGCGGTCGGCCGCCGGGGTGGTGGGGCCGTTGGCGCCCTCGACGATGACCTTCGCCCGGACGTCGGCGGCGTTGTTCTCGTGCAGCACGCCCTCGACCGCGGCGGGCACGAGCAGGTCGACCTCGAGCTGCAGCAGCGCCGAGCCGTCGAGCTCCTCGGCGCCGGCGAAGCCGACGACCGCACCGGTCTCGCGCACGTGGGCGCTGAGCGCCTCGATGTCGAGGCCGGCCGCGTTGAAGACCGCGCCGTACTGGTCGCTCACGGCCTGCACCTTGACGCCCGCCTCGGCGAGGAAGCGCGCCGCGTCGGCGCCGACCTTGCCGAAGCCCTGCACGGCGCCGGTCGCCTGCGACGGCGTGATGCCGGCGTGACGGAGGGCGGCGAGCGCGATGTGCGTGACACCACGGCTGGTCGCGCTCGCACGCCCCTGGGAACCGCCGAGCGCGATGGGCTTGCCGGTCACGATGCCGGGCACCGTGTAGCCGCTGTTCACGGAGTAGGTGTCCATGATCCAGGCCATCGTCTGCTCGTCGGTTCCGATGTCGGGCGCGGGGATGTCGCGCTCCGGGCCGATGATCGGCAGGATCTCGCTCGTGTAGCGACGGGTCACGCGCTCGAGCTCGGCCTTGGAGTGCTCGCGGGGGTCGATCGCGATGCCGCCCTTCGCGCCGCCGTACGGCACGTCGAGCAGGGCGCACTTCCAGGTCATCCACATGGCGAGCGCGCGCACCTCGTCGATGTCGACGTTCGGCGCGTAGCGCAGGCCGCCCTTGGCGGGGCCGCGGCTGAAGTTGTGCTGCACGCGGTAGCCCGTGAAGAGCACGGTCTCGCCCGAGTCGCGGCGCAGCGGCACGCTCACCGTGAGCTCGCGACGCGGGGTCGCGAGCATCTGGTGGGTGCCTTCCGAGAACCCGAGCAGCGCGATGGCCTCGGCCAGCTGCGAGCGCGCGTCGGTGAGGGGCGTCGCGATGGGGGCGGATGCCTCGTGCGAGACGGGGTGGGCGACGGCGCTGTCGATCAAGGTGCTCATGCCTGCTTGAGCCCCTCGGCCACGACGCCCAGGCCCTCGACGAGCAGCTCGTCGGAGATGGTGAGCGGCGGCAGGAAGCGGATCACGTTGCCGTAGGTGCCGCACGTGAGCAGGATGACGCCCTGCTCGTGCGCGAACTTCGCGACCTTGTTCGTGAGCGCGGCGTCGGGGGCGCCGGTGGCGGGGTCGACGAGCTCGATCGCGACCATCGCGCCGCGGCCGCGGACGTCGCCGATGCGCGGGTCGGCCGTGCGCAGCGCGTTGAGGCGGCCGATGAGCACCGAGCCGATCTCCTTCGCGCGCTCGACGAGGCCGTCCTGCTCGTAGGTCTCGATCGTCGCGAGTGCGGCGGCGCAGGCGATGGGCGAGCCGGCGTAGGTGCCGCCGAGGCCGCCCGCCATGGCGGAGTCCATGATCTCGGCGCGGCCGGTGACGGCCGAGAGCGGCAGGCCGCCCGCGATGCCCTTGGCTGTGACGATGACGTCGGGCACGATGCCCTCGTGCTCGCTCGCGAACCAGGCGCCGGTGCGGGCGAAGCCCGTCTGCACCTCGTCGGCGATGAAGACGACGTCGTTCGCCGTCGCCCACTCGACGAGCGCGGGGAGGAACCCGGCGGCGGGCACGATGAAGCCGCCCTCGCCCTGGATGGGCTCGATGATGATCGCGGCGAGGTTCTCGGCGCCGATCTGCTTCTCGATCATGGTGATCGCGCGGGCCGCGGCCTCTCGGCCGTCGAGGCCGCCGTCGCGGAAGGGGTAGCTGAGCGGGGCGCGGTACACCTCGGGGGCGAACGGGCCGAAGCCGTTCTTGTACGGGATGTTCTTCGCGGTGAGCCCCATGGTGAGGTTCGTGCGGCCGTGGTAGGCGTGGTCGAAGGCGACGACGGCCTGCTTCTTCGTGTAGTGGCGCGCGATCTTGATCGCGTTCTCGACGGCCTCGGCGCCCGAGTTGAAGAGGGCCGAGCGCTTCTCGTGGTCGCCGGGGGTGAGCTCGTTGAGCTTCTCGGCGACGGCGACGTAGCCCTCGTACGGCGAGACGGTGAAGCAGGTGTGCGTGAAGGCGCCCAGCTGCGCGCTCACGGCCTCGACGACGCGGGGGGCCGAGTTGCCGACGCCGGTCACGGCGATGCCCGAGCCGAGGTCGATGAGCGAGTTGCCGTCGGCGTCGACGACGACGCCGCCGCCCGCGGCGACGACCGAGATCGGCAGGGTGTGGCCCACGCCCGCGGCGACGGCCGCGGCCTTGCGGTTCATCAGCTCCTGCGAGCGGGGTCCGGGGATGGCGGTGACGAGGCGGCGCTCCTGGGTGAGGGCGGGGCCTCCGGTCGTGGTGGCCGGGGTGTCGACGAGGGTCATGTCTGCTCCGATGCAAGTGACGACGGTGGCGTGATGCGTCGATGCTAGGTCGAGAGCCGTGGATGCCTCAGGGCCGCGGTGTACGGTCAGGGGCACCTTCTTCGCCACAACGTACAAGTGAGCGACCTCACGCAGAGGCATCCGCCTGAATCCGGAATGCAGGAACTTCCGGGCGCCGTGCGGCGCGCCGAGCCCCGACACGCCGCCGCGCCCCCGAAAGCTCCTGCACACTCGTCCGGGGCCTCGCCGAACGTGCCCTCGCAGCCCGTTGACGGGCGGGGAGGGCACTCTCGACTGGGGCGGCGAACGCCGTCGCTACTCGGCGACGGAGGCGAGCTCGCGCTGCTCCTCGAGGCCCTGCGCGGCGACCGCGCGGGTCGCGGGCGCCGGCGGGTCGTTCGGCACCGCCGCGGTGGCGCGCGCGCCGAGGCCGGGGATCGTCAGGCGACGCCGGGCGCGCCCGATCGCCCGCAGCGACACCGCCCACTGCAGTCCGTAGCCGATCGCGAACACGAGCAGCGTGAAGATGAGCGCCATCGCCGCGCCCTGGTCGGGTTGGTAGAGCTGCGCCGACCGCGGGCTGATCATGGCGTACATGTAGACCGAGAGTGGGCGCGACTCGGGCGTCGCGAGGAACGCCGGCAGCGTGAACTCGTTGGTGCCGAGGATGAACATCTGGATCCACACCGCGAAGACCGTCGGCAGCAGCAGCGGCACGACCACCCGGCGGAAGCCCTCGAGCGGGCTCGCGCCGCTCACGAGCGCGGCCTCCTCGAGCTCCTTGCGGATCTGCAGGGTCGCGCTGTAGCCCGAGCGGTACGCGATCGAGACCCGGTACGAGTAGGCGATCACGAGCGCCACGATGGTGCCGGCGAGCGGGATCACCGGGTTGATCACGAGGAAGGTGAGGAACATCGCGAAGCCCGCGATGACCGCCGGGATCGCGACCGACGACGAGGCGAAGAGGTCCATGCCCTTCGACCAGCCGGTGCGACGGCCCCGCGCGATGCCGTAGGCGAGCACGGTCGCGGCGACGCACGCGATCGTGGCGCTCGCGCCCGCGATGAGGAGCGTGCGGCCGAGCGACGCCCAGAACTCGGGGTCGGCGAGCACCTCGCCGAAGGCGCCCCACTGCGTCTGCGACGCGAGCGCCTCGAACGAGAACGCGATCGGGTACGGCGTGATCGCCGACCAGAGCAGCGCGAACATCGGCAGGATCGCGGTGAGCAGCACGAAGACGAAGACGGCGACGAGCACCGGGACCTTCCACGCGCCGAGCTTCATGATCGTCGGCCTGAAGCCCTTGCCCGATATCGAGGCGCGGCGCTCGGCACTGCGGGTGGCGCGGAGGTAGATCACGAAGGCGATCGTCGTGATGACGAGGAACACGCATCCCCATGCCGCGGCGAGTCCGTACTGCGGCAGCTCGCCGGCACCCGCGCTGATGAGGTTCCAGAGCTTGAGGGCGAAGATGTTCTTGCCCGCCTCCTGGCCGAACAGCAGCGGGATCTCGAGGCTGCCGAGGCCGAGGATTCCGGTCAGCACCGCGACGCCGAGCAGGCCCGGCCAGAGCATCGGCAGGGTGACGCGCCTGAGGGTCTGGCCCCACGACGCTCCCGAGACCCGCGCCGACTCCTCGAGCGAGCCGTCCATCGACGTGAGGATCGGCACGATCATGAGGAACGGGAACGTCACGTTCGTGAGCGACTGCACGACGGTCATCGTCGCGAACGAGTACGGGTCGATGACGAGGTCGCCCGGCAGCAGCCGCAGCAGCTGGTTCAGCACGCCCGACTCGGGCGAGAGCATCAGCTGGTACGCCTGCGCCTTCACGATGGGCGGGATGATGAACGGCACGACGACGAGCACCGAGATCACCCGCCGGAACGGCACGTCGGTGCGCACCGTCACCCAGGCGAGGCCGAAGGCCAGCAGCAGCGAGATGATCGTCGAGCCGCCGACGAAGACGGCGGTCGAGCCGAGCACGGCCCAGAAGTCCTCGCGGAGCTCCCACAGGGTGACGAAGTTGTCGGCCGACCACTTCGCCGTCGACACGCCGAACGGCAGGAACGGACCGCGGAACGCCGTGATCACCTGCACGGCCAGCGGGATCGCGAGGAGGAGGAAGATCACCGCTCCCGCGATGACCGTCGCGATCTTCATTCCGGTCGGCCGGGTGCGCCCGACCTCCGTGGTCCGTCCTGCCGTCGACATGTCCTTAGCCGTTCAGTGCCGCGTCGGCGGCGTTGATCATCGCGATCCACTCGTCGCGGTTGTCGGGCGACTCGATGTTCGTCGTGCCGTCGAGTCCCTCGAGCAGTGCGTCGGCGTTCGTCTTCATGAGGCCGGTCGCCTCGTCGAAGACCGTCGACGGCAGGCCCGCGTAGGGCACCTGCGTCGTCGAGAACTGCTCGTCGGTCATGCGCAGGTGCAGCCAGTCGGGGTTGTACGCGTTCCAGAGCACCCAGAGCATCGCACCGGCCTGGTTCTTCGCGTCGACGTTCACGCCCGAGAACTGCGCGAAGACGGGTCCGTCCTCGTAGGGCTGCACCGTGAGGCTCGGGTTCGGGTTGAAGAGGGTCTGACCGAGCGCGATCGGCACGTCGCCGTTCGAGAGCGGCGAGTCCTGGTCCTCGAGCACCTGCAGGGTGCCCGAAGACTTCAGCTCGTCGATGAGGTCGACCATCGCGTCTTCGCCGTCGGCCATGCCGACGCCCGAGAACACGTTCGCGTTGTAGCTCGCGACCGAGACCTTGCCCTCGTACTCCGGGTCGAGCAGGCCCTCGAGCGTGGGCGGCGCCTCGACCTTGTCGGTGTTGACCTGCATGAGCGAGCCGTTGATGCTGTCGGGCAGCATGCCGGTCGAGCCGAGCGTCAGGAACTCCTCGGGCACGCCGAACTTCGTCCAGTCCACGTCCGCCCAGTAGCCTTCGTCGGTCATCGCGGCCGACGAGACGATCGACCCCGAGATGACGTCGGTGTTGCGGGCGCCGGTGGCCTTCGCCGAGATGATCGCCGACGACAGGTTGTAGGTGAGGCCCTGCGTCTCGATCGTGAGGTCGGGGTACTTCTTGTTGAACTCCGCGATGACCTCGGGCGAGAGCTCGTACCAGTCCCAGATGACGAGGCGACCCCCGTCGGTCTCCTTCGCCTGCTCGTAGAGCGCGTCCATCTGCTCGTCGATCGCGGGCCAGAGGTCGTCGTAGAAGTTCTCGCAGCGGGTGACGGGGCCGACCTCGACCGACTCGCACGCGCCGGCCTTCGCGGCGTCGCCGGAGGGCTCGATGGCCTGGGGGGTCGACGACGGCGTGCTGCACGAGCTGAGCAGCAGCATGCCGGTCGCGGCGAGGGCGATGAGTCCGCCTCGTGCTGTGGGTGTTCTCATGATCCGGATGTCCTCTCTGACGTGGATCTCGGTGGGTGGGGTGAATCGGGTGGAACTCCTAGTCGGCGAGCACGCGGCACGCCGGGGGCGCGAGCTCGATGAACACCGAGCTCCCGTTCGCGGGCGAGTCGAGGGGCGCGCCGCGCGCGACGAGCGTGCCGGCGACGCCCTGCCCGTCGAGCACCTCGACTTCGACCTCGACGATCTCGCCGAGGAACTCGACGCGCACGACCCTGGCGGGCAGCACGTTCGGCCGGTCGGGCGCGGTCTCGTGCCAGCGCACGCTCTCGGGCCGGAAGGTGACGGTGACCTCGCTGCCCGTGCCGAGCTCGGCCGGGCAGGGGGTCACGAGCTTCGTGCCGAACGCCGAGACGATCGCGTCGCCGTTCGCGTCGCGCCCCTGCACGACCGCGGGGATCATGTTGACCCGTCCCACGAAGTCGGCGACGAAGCGGTCGGCCGGCTGGTAGTAGAGCTCGCGCGGCGTCGCCTCCTGCACGATGCGGCCCCCGTTCATGACCGCGACCCGGTCCGACATCGACAGCGCCTCCGACTGGTCGTGCGTGACGTAGAGCGCGGTGATGCCGAGCTGCTGCTGCAGCCGGCGCAGCTCGTTGCGCATGGTGTCGCGGAGCTTCGCGTCGAGGTTCGAGAGCGGCTCGTCGAGCAGCAGCAGCTTGGGCCGGTGGGCGAGCGCGCGGGCGAGCGCGAGGCGCTGCTGCTGCCCGCCCGAGAGGGCGGTCGCGGGCCGGTGCGCGTAGCCGTCGAGCTGCACGAGCTCGAGCGCCTCCATCGCGCGCTTCCTCGCCTCCTGCTTCGGCAGCCGGCTGCCCGACACCTGCAGCGGGAACACCGCGTTGGCGAAGACGCTCATGTGCGGCCAGATCGCGTAGTTCTGGAAGACCATGCCGACGTCGCGCTTGTCGGGCGAGACGTGCGACGACGCGGTCGAGAGCACCCTGCCGTCGAGCGAGATGGTTCCGCCGTTGCTCGTCTCGAGCCCGGCGACGCACCGCAGCGTGGTCGTCTTGCCGCAGCCCGAGGGGCCGAGCAGCGACGTGAACGTGCCGGGCTCGATCGTGAAGGTCACGCCCTTGACGACGGGCACGTCGGCACCGTCGAGCGAGTAGTGCTTCTCGAGGCCGTCGACGATCAGGCGTCCGCCTCCGTCTGCTGCGGTCGTGGGGTGCGGCGTCGTCACTGACGGCCTCCTTCGGTTTCGTATTCAGGATCCAGAAGAACGGTGCGGATGCCTCGGCGAGGCGTTGCGACGGCCATCAGTGCTCGGCGCCCGAGGTCGAGACGGCGGTGCTGCCGGATGTCGCGGCCGTCGTGGTCGCCGATATCGCCGACTGCGACGCCGACGTTCGCTCGCCCCATCCGACGGTGACCTTCGGCTTCGCGAAGAACGCCACGACCCCGGCGCACACCACGAACCCGGCGACCGCGAGCAGCAGCGACTGCGACATCGCGGCCGAGAACCCGCCCGCGAGCCCGGCCGGCAGCGCTCCCCCGCCCGCCCGGGCCGCGTCGGCGTCGAAGCCCGGCAGCTGCGCCGCGAGCGTGAGGCTCATGAGCGCGGCGATCGCGGCCGAGCCGAGCACCGACCCGACCTGGCGGGTCATCGTGTACACGCCGGACCCGGCACCCGCCTGGTCGCGCGGCAGGTTGCGGGTCGCCGTCGACGCGAGCGGGGCGAAGACCCCCGAGATGCCGAGCCCGAGCACGGCCGACGGCAGGAGCAGCAGCCAGAGCGAGACATCCGGGCCCATGAGGGCGCTGTACCAGGACAGCGCGAGCGCCGACGTCGAGAGCCCGGCGAGCGACACCCACTTCGGGTCCACCCGATCGCTGAGCCGGCCGACGAGCGGCGCGAGCACGCCCGAGATCACGGCCATCGGGATGAGCATGAGCGCCGCCTGCGTCGGCGTGAGCCCGCGCGCCACCTGGAAGTAGAACGCGAGCGGCAGCGGCATGGCCGTCATCGCGAGCCCGACGAGCGAGATCGCGACGTTCGAGAGCGAGAAGTTGCGGTCGCGGAAGAGCCCGAGCGGCAGCAGCGGCTCGGCCCGGTTGAACGCCTGCCAGACCACGAACCCGGCGAGCACCACGATGCCGGCGACGATCATGCCCCACACGGTGACCGGGCCCGCGATCGTGCCCCAGTCGTACGTCTGCCCCTCCTGGACGCCGAAGACGACGAGGAACATGCCGACGGCGCTCAGCACGACGCCCAGCCAGTCGAAGCGGTGCGCCCGCGTCTCGAGGTCGGGCACGAGTCGCCACGCGGCGACGAAGGCGACGATGCCGACCGGCACGTTGACGAAGAACACCCACTGCCAGCCGAGGGAGTCGACGAGCACGCCGCCGAGGATCGGGCCGACGAGCGTCGCGACCCCCGCGACCGAGCCCCAGAGGCCCATCGCCGCGCCGCGCTGCTGGGGCGGGAAGACGCGCGTGATCACGGCCATCGTCTGCGGGGTCATGAGGGCGGCGCCGAATCCCTGCAGGGCGCGCGCCGCGATCAGCAGCGCGATCTCGCCCGAGAGCCCGCACCACAGCGAGGCGAGCGTGAACACGACCAGCCCCACGAGGTAGACCCGCTTGGGGCCGAACCGGTCGCCGAGGCGGCCCGTGATCAGCAGCGGAACGGCGTAGGCGAGCAGGTACGCGCTCGTCACCCAGATCACCGAGGTCAGGTCGGCGTCGAGGTCCTCGAGGATCGCCGGGTTCGCGATCGACACGATCGTCGTGTCGACGAGGATCATGAAGAACCCGATGACGAGCGCCCACAGGGCGGGCCACGGCCTGGCGGTCTGGTTCATGGTCGGCTTTCGCACGGGTCGGCTCTCACAGGGGGATGTCTCTGAGCCGACTAGCTCGCGGCGGCGGCGCCCGCGTCGGGCAGGCCGGTGACGGGCTCGCCCAGCAGGGGCGTCGACACGGCGTAGATGCCGTGGTTCGCGAAGAGCCAGATCAGGTTGCGGTCCCACTCGACGAAGATGCCGTGCACCGGCGCTGCGAGATCGTCGTCGTCCTTGAGGCCCATCGGCGGCACGAAGTAGGCGCCGACCTTCGGGTCCTCGGGGTCGCGGACGTCGAAGATCTGCAGCCCCGCCGCGTAGAACGCGTAGGGGATCACGCCGCCGTGCGGGGTGCCGGTGTTCGTGAAGTAGCCCGAGCGCTTCGGCCCGAACGACCCTCGGCGCTGCGCCCAGTCGGTGAAGGCGGCCTCGGCCGGCGGAAGCGGCCGGGGCAGGGTGCGCACGACCCGCGGGTTGGTCGGGTCGCTGACGTCGACCTGGTAGATCTCCTTCGCCGGCTCGTAGCAGTCGGTGTTCATCGGGTAGCCCGAGACGTAGACGTAGCCGGTCTCCTCGACCTGCGTCGTGTCGACGTTGTCGCCCTCCGTGCCGGCGACGCTCGTGGGCAGCTCGCACCATCCGACGTGGTGGATGTTCGCCGGGTCCGAGACGTCGAGCACGAAGAAGCCCTGGCCGCCCTGGGCGGCGTAGCCGTACTTCCAGCCCGACTCGACCGAGCGCGGCATGAACACGCCCATGCGCGAGCCGAACCAGCTCGTCTTGTTGTTCCACCGGTCGTTGCCGGCGAGGACCTCGGAGTCGTCCTCCTCACCCGCGCGGGTGCCGGGCACCCACCACTGCGAGAGCAGCTCGGGGTTCGCCGGGTCGGAGACGTCGTAGGCGGCGTGGCCGGCGGCCCACAGCGTCGTCCTGTACGGCTGGTTCGTGAAGGTGTTGTCGGGGGCCGTCGCGACGAAGAGGTACTTGTCGCCGTAGTAGACGGGCAGGTCGAGTACGCCGTTGCCCTCCTGGATCTCGTCCGGCCCGTGGTTCGGGTCCGTCGAGATCTCGGTGAGCAGCGTCCAGTCGCGCGGGCTCGGCCCGTTCATCTCCCAGGTGCGGAAGCCGCGCAGGCCCTCCCACTCCAGCAGCTGCCCCTCGACGGTGTCGTCGGTCCACTTGTTGGCGACGCGCCCCTTGAGGAAGTAGCGCGGGGTCTCGCTGGCCTGGATGGCGATGTGCTTGCCGAGCTGCTCGTTCCACTGCACGGTGGTCGCGCCGAACTGCGGGCGGGGGTCTGTCCAGCCCCACTGCTCCTCGTCGACGATCTTCAGGTCGCGCGGGTCGGTGATGTCGTAGAGCTTCCAGTGGTTGCCGCCGCCGTAGTGCAGCATGTACCGGGTGCCGTCGACGTCGTAGATGCACTGCCACGAGTGGCTCGTGTTGACGACGATCGGGTAGAACGCCTCGGCCTGCGCGTTGAGGGCGTAGGTCTCGGGGTCGCGGTAGTCGAGCTGGCCGGGCCAGTCGACGAACACGTCGCGCGGGACCGAGGGGGTCGAGGCCGGCGGCAGGAAGGTGCCGTCGGGCTGCATGCCCCAGCTCGCGGGGTCGGGGTCCGCCGGCTCGCCGGCCACCCGCTCGAAGTCCTCGGGGCGGTACTTCTTCGCGTCGGGAACGTAGGGAGAGCCGGCCATGTCGCCTCCATTGGCAGCAGGTGAGTGGGATCGTGACGACGCGGGGGCGCCGTAGATTCAGCGTCATCCGATCCAGCGATGCTGTCCAATATCAATACGGCTCGGAGCCATGACCAATCGGGCATATCGCCCAGCGTTCATCAACCCGCGGAGTGCGCGTGCTCGCGCTCGAACTCGGCGAGCCGGGCACCCTCCTCCCGCAGGTGGGCGAGCAGCGCCGCCGCGGCGGCCGACGGCGCGCGGTCCTTCGGCATCGTGACCCCGACGGACCGCCGGATCGAGCTCAGCGCCGTCGGCAGGAGGCGCAGCTCCTTGTCGTCGACCGCGATGAACATCGGCAGCGCCGCGATGACGTCGGTCGTCACGAGCAGGTTCCGCAGCGTCAGCATCGAGGTGCACTCGACGCGGTCGGCGGGCAGCGGCAGCCCCTCGTGGAAGAACACGGCCTCGAGCTCGGCGCGCAGCGCCGTCTGGGCGACGGGGAAGATCCACGGGTACGCGACGAGGTCGGCGAGCGCGGTCGAACGATGGTGCACGGGATGCCCCGCCCTCGCGACGAGCCGGATCGGCTCCTGGTGCAGCCGCTCCTGCTCGAGCCTGACCGGCACGCTCGACGAGAGCCGGCCGACGGTGAGGTCGAGGTCGCCCGCGAGCAGCAGCTGCTGCAGGGTGTCGGGCGTGCCCTCGCGCACGACGACGGTGAGTCGCGGGTGCTCCCGCTTGAGCCCGGCGATCGCCCTCGGCAGCAGCAGGTTCGAGCCCGCGAGGTGCGTGCCGACCGTCACGGTGCCGAGCTGGCCCGACTGCAGCAGCCGCACCTCCTCGCCCGCGACGCGGAGCTCGGCGAGCACCGACCTGGCGCGCTCGATGAACGGACGGCCGTACTCGGTCGGCGTCACACCCCGCGGCAACCGCTCGAACAACGGCACGCCGAGGATCTCCTCGGCCTCGCGGAGCCCGCGGGTCACGACGGGCTGGGTGATGTGCAGCGCCTCGGCGGCGCGCACGAGCGTGCCCTCGTCGGCGATGGTGGTGACGAGCACGAGATGCCGGATCTTGAGCCGGCCGTCCAGGAGTCGATCGGTGGCCATGCCGCAGGACTATAGCCGAAAGGGCATGGCAGTGCAGCAAGAGAGTATTTGTCGGCATCCCTCCGCCTTCCTAGCCTGAAGCCATGCCAACGCAGACGACGACGTCGGCGGTGACGGCGACCGCCGCCCCGCCCGCCCCGAACCGGCTCCGCAACTTCATCGGGGGCGAACCCGTCGACGGCGTGCGCGGCTTCGACAAGACGAACCCGGTCGACGGCTCGCTCGTCGCGATCGTGCACGAGGCGGGCGCCGACGAGGTCGACCGTGCGGTCGCCGCGGCGAGGGCCGCGCTCGAGGGCCCGTGGGGACGCATGACGGTCGCCGACCGCACCCGCCTGCTGCGCCGGGTCGCCGACGTCATCGACCGCCGGGCCGACGAGCTCGTCGCGGCCGAGGTCGGCGACACCGGCAAGCCCGAGACCCTCGCCCGCGACCTCGACGTCGCCCGGGCGTCGGCGAACTTCCGCGCCGCGGCCGACACGGTCTCGTCGGCCGGCCTCGACTCGTACCTCACCGAGATGCCCGACGGGCGCCGCGCGCTGAACTACGCCGTGCGCAAGCCGCTCGGCGTCGTCGCGGTGATCGTGCCGTGGAACCTGCCGCTGCTGCTGCTGACGTGGAAGCTCGCCCCCGCCCTCGCCGCGGGCAACACCGTCGTCGTGAAGCCCTCCGAGGAGACGCCCTCGTCGGCCACGCTCCTCGCCGAGATCCTCGTGGAGGCGGGCGTGCCCGCCGGCGTCGTGAACGTCGTGCACGGATTCGGCACCCGCTCGGCGGGCGAACTGCTGACGAGGCATCCCGGCATCGACGGGGTCACGTTCACGGGCGAGTCGTCGACCGGGTCGGCGATCATGCGAGCGGTCGCCCCGCGGGTGCGGCCGGTCTCGTTCGAGCTCGGCGGCAAGAACGCCGCCGTCGTCTTCGCCGACGCCGACCTCGATGCCGCGATCGCCGGACTCGCCCGCTCGACCTACCTCAACACGGGCCAGGTCTGCCTCTGCACCGAGCGCATCTACGTCGAGCGCTCGATCTTCGCCGACGTCGCGGCCGGGCTCGCCGAGCAGGCGTCGCGCCTGCGGCTCGGTCGCCCCGAGGACCCGGCGACGACGACCGGCCCGCTCATCTCGCAGGCGCACCGAGACAAGGTGCTCGGCTACTTCGAGCTCGCCCGCGAGGAGGGCGCGACGGTGCTCGCGGGCGGCGGCGTGCCGACCCTCGGCGACGGCCTCGACGGCGGCTCGTGGATCGAGCCGACCCTGTGGACAGGGCTCGACAACTCGCACCGCACGATGCGCGAGGAGGTCTTCGGACCGGTCACCGCGCTCGTGCCCTTCGACACCGAGGAGGAGGCGATCGCGCTCGCGAACGACACCGACTACGGGCTCGCCGCCGTCACCTGGACGAGCGACCTCACCCGCGGCCACCGCGTCGCGCAGCGCATGCGCGTCGGCATGTCGTGGGTGAACACCTGGTACCTGCGCGACCTGCGCAGCCCCTTCGGCGGCGTCGGGCTCTCGGGCGTCGGCCGCGAGGGCGGCCGCCACTCGCTCGAGTTCTACACCGAGCCGACGAACGTGTGCGTGCAGCTGTGAGCGGGCAGGCGACGCCGGCCTGGCCTGGCGAGCACGAGGTGACGGATGCCTCGGGCGCGACGAGCTCGACGATCGGGGCCTCGAACGCGGATGCCTCGTGGCGCGACGCCGACGAACGGCTGCGCGCCGCCGCCCGCACCGGCGTGGCGTGCGCCCCCGTGCGCGAGCTCATCGGCGAGACCGACGAGCGCGCGGCCTACGCCGTGCAGTCGCTCGGCGTCGAGCGGCGCCTCGCCGAGGGCCGCCGCATCGTCGGCCGCAAGATCGGGCTCACCTCGCCCGCCGTGCAGGCGCAGTTCGGCGTCTACACGCCCGACTACGGGGTGCTGCTCGACGACATGGTCTTCGCCGACCGCGAGCCGATCGACCTCGGCCGCTTCCTGCAGCCCCGCGCCGAGGCCGAGGTCGCGTTCGTGCTCGGCCGCGACCTCGACTCCCCCACGGCGCACGTCGCCGACGTGATCCGCGCGACCGAGTTCGTGCTGCCCGCGATCGAGGTCGTCGACTCCCGCATCGCGGGCTGGGACATCCGCATCACCGACACGATCGCCGACAACGCCTCGAGCGGGGCGGTCGTGCTCGGCACCACCCCGCACCGCCTCGACGGGCTCGACCTCGCGGGGGTGGGCATGCGGCTCGACCACGGCGGCGAACCCGTGTCGACCGGGTCGGGTGCCGCGTGCCTCGGCAACCCGGTGATCGCCGTCGCGTGGCTCGCCCGTGCCGTCGCGCGGCACGGCCGGCCGCTCCGTGCGGGCGAGGTCATCCTCTCGGGCGCCCTCGGCCCGATGGTCGCCGCCGCCGAGGGCGTGTTCCACGCCCGGCTCGACGGCCTCGGCGAGGTGCGGGCCGACTTCATCACGACCACGGAAGGAGCCGCGGCATGACGACCGGCGTCGCCATCATCGGATCCGGCAACATCGGCACCGACCTGCTCATCAAGGTCAAGCGCCTCTCGTCGACCCTGCGGGTCGTCGCGATGGCCGGCATCGACCCCGACTCCGACGGGCTCGCCCGCGCGCGCCGGCTGGGCGTCGCGACGACGCACGAGGGCGTCGACGGCCTCGTCGCCATGCCCGAGTTCGAGGACGTCGAGCTCGTCTTCGACGCGACGAGTGCGGGCGCGCACGCCCGGAACGACGCGCTGGTCCGCGACGCCGGCCGCGTCATGGTCGACCTCACCCCCGCCGCGATCGGCCCCTACGTCGTGCCCGTCGTGAACCTCGGCGAGCACCTCGGCGCGACGAACGTCAACATGGTGACGTGCGGCGGCCAGGCGACGGTGCCGATGGTGGCGGCGGTCTCGCGCGTCGCGCCCGTCGCCTACGCCGAGATCGTCGCCTCGATCTCATCGCGCTCGGCGGGCCCCGGCACGCGCGCGAACATCGACGAGTTCACGCAGACCACGGCACGCGCGCTCGAGGTCATCGGCGGCGCCGAGCGCGGCAAGGCGATCATCGTGCTGAACCCGGCCGAGCCGCCGCTCATCATGCGCGACACGGTCTACTGCCTCGTCGAGCACGACGACGGGGCCCCGCTCGACGAGGCAGCCGTGCGCGCCTCGGTCGACGCGATGGTCGCCGACGTGCAGGGCTACGTCGGCGGCTACCGGCTCAAGCAGCGGGTGCAGTTCGACCCGGTCGACGAGCCCTACGTGCCCGCGCTCGACCGGCCGTTCCGCGGCACGCGCGTGACCGTCCTGCTCGAGGTCGCCGGAGCCGGCCACTACCTTCCCGACTACGCGGGCAACCTCGACATCATGACCTCGGCGGCGCTGCGCACCGCCGAGCGCCTCGTCGCCGAACGCGCGACCGCCGAACCGCAGGGAGCGAGCGCATGACCGAGATCACCCCCGACGCGACATCCCCCGACGGCCCGAAGGTCTACGTGCAGGACGTCACCCTGCGCGACGGCATGCACGCCATGGCCCACCGCTACACGCTCGACCAGGTCCGCGACATCTCACGCGCCCTCGAGGCCGCGGGCGTCGACGCGATCGAGGTCGCCCACGGCGACGGCCTCGGCGGCTCGAGCGTCGCCTACGGCCAGGGCGCGCACAGCGACTGGCAGTGGATCGAGGCGGCCGCCTCGGTGCTCGAGCGTGCGAAGCTCACGACGCTGATCCTGCCCGGCATCGGCACGATCGACGACCTCGCCCGTGCCCGCGACCTCGGCGTCGCGAGCGTGCGCGTCGCCACCCACTGCACCGAGGCCGACGTCGCCGCGCAGCACATCGGCTGGGCGCGCGAGCACGGCATGGACGTCTCGGGCTTCCTCATGATGAGCCACATGAGCGACCCGCGCGGCCTCGCCGAGCAGGCCCGGCTCATGGAGTCGTACGGCGCCCACTGCGTCTACGTCACCGACTCGGGCGGGCGGCTCACGATGCGGGATGTCGCCGACCGGGTCGACGCGTACCGCGAGGTGCTCGCCCCCGAGACCCAGATCGGCATCCACGCGCACGAGAACCTCTCGCTCAGCGTCGCGAACAGCGTGACCGCCGTCGAGCACGGCGCCTTCCGCGTCGACGCCTCGCTCGCGGGGCAGGGCGCGGGCGCCGGCAACTGCCCCATCGAGGCGTTCGTCGCCGTCGCCGACCTCGTCGGCTTCGAGCACGGCTGCGACCTGTTCGCCCTGCAGGATGCCGCGGAGGAACTCGTCCGTCCCCTCCAGCGCCGGCCCGTCCGGGTCGACCGCGAGACCCTCACGCTCGGCTACGCGGGCGTGTACTCGAGCTTCCTCCTGCATGCCGAGCGGGCCGCCGAGCGGCACGGGCTCGACGCCCGCGACATCCTCGTCGAACTCGGCAGCCGCCGCATGGTCGGCGGCCAGGAGGACATGATCGTCGACGTCGCGCTCGACCTCGTCGAGGCGCGGTCCGCGGCCGCCGGAGGTGCGGCGTGACCGCCGCCTCGGCCTTCGCGGCGGCCCTCGACCGCGCCCAGCGCACCGCATCGCCGACGACCCAGCTCGCCGCCGACGCGGCGATCGGCCTCGACGCCGCCTACGCGACCCAGCACGCCCTCCTCGCCCGCCGGGTCGCCCGCGGCGAACGCATCGCGGGCTTGAAGCTCGGCTTCACCTCGCGCGCCAAGGCGCAGCAGATGGGCGTCGACGACGTCATCATCGGCACCGTCACCGACGCCATGCGACTCGAGAACGGCGGGGTGTTCGACGTCTCGACGGCGATCCACCCCCGCATCGAACCCGAGGTCGCCTACCTGCTCGGCGACGACCTCGACGACCCCGCGCTCGCCGCGTCCGACGCGGTCGGCGCCGTCGCCGGGGTCGCGCCCGCGCTCGAGGTCATCGACTCGCGCTACCGCGACTTCACGTTCAGCCTCGACGACGTCGTGGCCGACAACGCCTCGGCCGCGGCGTTCGCGATCGGACCGTGGCGGTCGCCCGAGGCGGTCGGGCCGCTCGACAACCGGGCCGTCCGACTCGAGATCGACGGCCGGCTGTCGCAGGCCGGCTCGACCGCCGCGATCCTCGGCGACCCGGTGCGGGCGCTCGACGCCGCGCTCCGTCTCGCCCGCCGGCACGGCTTCGCGCTGCGCGCCGGCATGGTGCTGCTCGCGGGGGCGGCGACCGTCGCGGTGCCGCTGCCGGCCCGCGGCGTCGTCACGGCGCACGTCGCCGGGCTCGGCGAGGTCTCGGTGCGCGCGAACGGCGACGGGGGTGCGCGATGACCGACGCCCGAGGCATCCTCGTCACCGGCAAGGCGACGCCGCGCGGCCGGTTCCCGCACGCCCGGGTCTCGGGCGACCTCGTGTTCGTGTCGGGCACCTCGAGCAGGCGCCCCGACAACACGATCGCGGGCGCGGAGGCCGACGAGTTCGGCGCGACGCGGCTCGACATCGCCGTGCAGACGCGCGCCGTCATCGAGAACATCCGCGAGATCCTGTCCGAGGCGGGCTGCACGCTCGACGACCTCGTGCAGGCGACGAGCTACCTCGTCGACATGAACGACTTCGCCGGCTACAACGCGGTCTGGGCCGAGTACTTCGACGAGCGCGGGCCCACCCGCACGACCGTCGCCGTGCACCAGCTGCCGCACCCGCACCTGCGCATCGAGATCCAGGCGATCGCGCGACGCCCCGACGCATCCCACGACCCCAGCGCCACAACTCTCGAGGAGGAGAACCAATGAGCACCATCCCACCCGTCATCGATTTCGCCGCGTGGATCAAGGAGCACGAGCACCTGCTCCAGCCCCCGGTGAACAACAAGCAGGCGTTCATCCCGATGAACGACTTCATCGTGCAGGTCGTCGGCGGCCCGAACCAGCGCACCGACTTCCACTTCGACCCGTACGAGGAGTGGTTCTACCAGTACCGGGGCAACATGCACGTCAACATCCAGACCGAGGACGGCCCGCAGCGCATCGACATCCGCGAGGGCGAGATGTGGCTGCTGCCCGGCAACGCGTACCACTCGCCCCAGCGCCCCGAGGCCGGCTCGATCGGCATCGTCATCGAGCGCATCCGCGAGGAGGGCACCCTCGAGAAGTTCGCCTGGTTCTGCCCGAACTGCAACGAGAAGGTGCACGAGGTCGAGCTGCAGGTGCGCGACATCGTCGAGGACCTGCCGCCCGTCTTCCGCGAGTTCTACGAGAGCGAAGAGGGTCGGACGTGCCCGAAGTGCGGCACCGTCCACCCCGGCAAGGGCTGAACCCGTTGGGCACGATCGACGTCCACACGCACTTCGTGCCGCACGCCTGGCCCGACCTCGCCGCCGAGGTCGGGCCCGGCGTCTGGCCGACGCTGCGGGTGGACTCCGAGCGCGAGGCGATGATCATGCTCGGCTCGAGCGAGTTCCGGCGCATCGACGACCGCTGCTGGAACGCCGAGGCGCGCCTCGCCGACATGGACGCCGACGGCGTCGAACTGCAGGTCGTCTCGCCGACCCCGCTCTTCTTCTCGTACACGGCGGCGGCCGACGAGGGCGCGAAGGTCGCACGCATCTTCAACGACCTCGCGCTCGAGCTGTGCGAGCAGGCGCCCGACCGGCTCGTGCCGTTCGCACAGGTGCCGTTGCAGAGCACCGACGCCGCGTGCGCCGAGGCGTCGCGCGCGATCGCCTCGGGCCACGCCGGCGTCGAGATCGGCAACCACGTCGGCGATCGCGACCTCGACGACGAGGGCGTCGTCACCTTCCTGCAGCACTGTGCGGCCGAGGGCATCCCCGTGTTCGTGCACCCGTGGGACATGGCGAACTCGCCCCGCCTCGACCGCTGGATGGCGCGCTGGCTCGCGGGCATGCCCGCCGAGACCCACCTGTCGATCATCTCGATGATCCTCGGCGGCGTCTTCGACCGGGTGCCCGCGTCGCTCCGCATCGCGTTCGCGCACGGCGGCGGGTCGTTCGCGTTCTGGCTCGGCCGCTTCGAGAACGCCTGGCACCAGCGGCGCGATCTCATCGGCGTCAGCGAGCGGCCGCCCTCGGACTACCTCGACCGGTTCAGCGTCGACTCCGTCGTGTTCGACCCGCCTGCGCTGCGGCTGCTCGTCGACACGCTCGGCGCCGAGCAGGTCATGGTCGGCAGCGACTACCCGTACCCGCTCGGTGAACGCCCCGTCGGATCGGTCGTCGACCGCGCCGAGTTCCTCAGCCCCGCCCAGTGCGAGGCGATCCGCCGCGGAAACGCGCTGCGGTTCCTGGGGCGGTAGCGCCCCTCGGCCACCCCTTTGGCCTCGCCTCGACCCACGATCCGGAGAACCGCACATGAGCCTCGCGACATCCCCCCAGCTCACGATCGACCGCGCGACATGCGCCGCCCTCGACGCGGCCGACCCGCTCGCCGGGTTCCGCGAGCGATTCGACCTTCCCGCGGGCGTCGTCTACCTCGACGGCAACTCGCTCGGAGCGCTGCCGAGGGCGACGCCCGCGCATGTCGAGCGGGTCGTCCGCGAGGAGTGGGGCACCGGGCTGATCCGCAGCTGGAACGACGCGGGCTGGTTCGACAAGCCGCGCGCGCTGGGCGACCGCATCGCCCCGCTCATCGGTGCCGCCCAGGGCGAGGTCGTGCTCGGCGACTCCACGTCGTCGAGCCTGTTCCAGGTCGCGGTCGCGGCGACCAGGCTGCGACCCGGCCGACGGGTGATCGTGTCGGAGCGCGGCAGCTTCCCGACCGACCTGTACATCCTCGAGGGCGTCCAGGAGCTCGCGGGCGCCGACGCCGGCGGGCCGCTCGAGCGACGGCTCATCGACGACGAGGCCGACCTCGACGACGTTCTCGGCGACGACGTCGCGGTCGTCGTGCTCACTCACGTGAACTACCGCACGGGGCGCATGTACGACCTGGCCGACGTCACCCGGCGGGTGCACGAGGCCGGCGCGCTCATGGTGTGGGACCTCTGCCACTCGGTCGGCGCCGTGCCGGTCGACCTGGCCGGCGCCGGCGCCGACTTCGCGATCGGGTGCACGTACAAGTACCTCAACGGCGGACCGGGCTCGCCCTCGTTCATCTGGGTCGCGGAGCGGCACCAGGCCGAGGCGCGCCCCGCGCTCACCGGGTGGCACGGGCACGCGAGGCCGTTCGACTTCGGCCTCGACTACGCGCCGGCGGACGGGGTCGCCCGGTTCCGGGTGGGCACCCCGCAGCTGCTCTCGGTCGCGGGGCTCGAGGCGAGCCTCGACGTGTGGGCCGACGTCGATCTCGAAGCGCTGCGCGAGAAGAGCCTGCGCCTCACCGAGCTGTTCATCTCGCTCGTCGACACCCGGCTCGCGCGGTGGGACGTCGAGGTGGTCTCGCCCCGTCAGTCCGCTCGCCGCGGCAGCCAGGTCGCGCTGCGGTTCGGCGGCGACGACGGCGTGCGCGACGGGCTGCCCGAGACGGCCGACGGCTACGCGGTCATGCAGGCGATCATCGGGCGCGGCGTCATCGGCGACTTCCGCGCGCCCGACCTCATGCGCTTCGGCTTCGCCCCGCTCTACGTCTCGCACACCGATGTCTGGGACGCGGTCGCGGTGCTCGAGGACGTGCTCGCGAGCGAGACCTGGCGCGAACCGCGCTTCGCACGCCGCAGCGCCGTCACCTGACGGGCGCTCCGGCGCTCGGCGACGGCGCGCCTCCCCGAGCGTGCATTCGCCGCCCGAGACCGGGCGACGAATGCACGCTCGAGTGCGGTCGCGCAACACAGCTGGATGCCTCGGCGCCGATGTGTACACTCAGGGCATGATGTTCGCCGGCGTGTACACCAGCGTCGGCCGGGCAACCCCGACGGTCGAGTAGGCCGGCCGGGGCCGAGTCGAGACACCGAGGCACCCCCGCATGAAGCCCACCGTGCAGACACTGCTCGCCCGCCCCGAGCTGGGCCTCGGCCTCCTCACGCCCATCGAGTCGCTGTCGGCCGGCGCACTCGACGCGCCCGTCGTGTGGGCGCACAGCTCCGACCTCGCCGACCCGACGCCGTTCCTCGACGCCGGGCACGTGCTGCTCACGACCGGCACCCAGTTCGCCGAGGGCGTCGTCGGCGACGATGCGGGCGAAGCCGGGTTCGCCGACGCGTACGTCGCCCGCCTGCGGGCGACCGGCATCGCGGCGCTCGGCTTCGGCACCGAGGTCATCCGCGCCGGCACGCCCGAGGCGCTCGTGGCCGCGTGCACCGCGCAGGGCCTCCCGCTCTTCGAGGTGCCGTACCGGGTGCCGTTCATCGCCATCGCCCGCACGGTCGCCGACCTCATCGCCGAAGACGCGTACGCCCGTCAGGCGTGGGCGCTCGCGGCGCAGCGCGCGATCTCGCTCGCCGCCCTCCGGCCCGACGGCCTCTCGGCCACCCTCGCCGAGCTCTCGAACCGGCTCGGCGCCTGGGTCGGGCTCATCGACGCGACCGGCACGCTCGACCGCGAGGCGCCGGCCGACGGACTGCCGCAGCCCGCGCTCGGCGAGGTCGTGGGCGAGGCCCGCTCGATGATCCGGCGCGGCCAGCGCGCGAGCCGCACCCTCGTCGCCGGCGAGTCGACCGGCGCTCCGCAGCGCATGACCCTGCAGACCCTCGGCGGCGGCGGGGCCCTGCGCGGAGTGCTCGCGATCGGCGACTCCGCCGAGCTCGACGCCGCCGGCCGGGAGGTCGTGAACGCGGTGATCGCCCTCGCCGGGCTCGCGCTCGAGCAGAACCGCGACCTCGACCGCGCCCGCGGTCACCTGCGATCGGGGCTGCTCCGCGGCATCCTCGACGGCGACACGGCGCTCGCCGAGCGCGTGTCGGCCGAGATGTGGGGGCCGCTTCCCGAGGCACCCGTGCGCGTCATGGTCACGGATGCCCCGGCCCAGGTCGACCGACTGACCGAACTGCTCGAACTGCGCGTCGAGGAGCGCGGCGGGCGACTGTTCTTCGGGCGGGACGACGAACGGTTCGTGCTCATCGTCGAGGAGGGCGACGCCCCGCTGGCCGAGGAGCTCGCGACCGAGTTCGAGCTTCCGGTCGGCGTCTCCGACCCGGTCGCCGAGGCGGGCGTTCCGCAGGCGCACGAGCAGGCGCTGCGCGCCCTCGACCGGGCGCGCGAGAGCGGCGCCGGCGTCGTCAACTTCGACGAGATCAGCCGGCAGGGCGTGCTCGCCTTCCTCGCGCGCACCGACGCACGCGCCGTCGCGCTCGCGACGCTGGCCCCGCTCACCGAGCACGATGCCGCGAACGGCACGACGCTCGTCGAGACCACGCGGACCTGGCTCGAGCACGGCGGCCAGTTCGACGCCACCGCGCAGGAGCTCGGCGTGCACCGGCACACGGTGCGCAGCCGCATCGCCCTCGCCGAGCGGCTGCTCGGGCGCGACCTCTCGGGCTTCCACGCGCGCGCCGACCTGTGGGCGGCACTGCTCGCGGTCGAGTAGCGCGGCGCTCGGCGCGCACCCCGCTCGGGAGGTCCCCGCGGCCGGGCGGCAGGTCACCGGGCCCGGCTGCGATGCCGCTCCGGCGCCATTGCGCGCGGGCACTCCGTCCACCCCGAGCCACTGACGCATCCTGCTCGAAGAGCAGTCTTCACATTCAGAAATCGTCAGGTCAACCCTTGCCGCTGACGCAGAGAATCGCTACGGTCATCCTATCTTTCCCTACGAAGGAGCCCGCAATGATGCGAATCTGGCCAGTGAAGACGCTGATTTCCACCTCAATCATCGGAGCAATGATCGGCGCGGCGGCGATCGTCGCCGCACCGGCGAATGCGGCTCCTGATGTTCGAACGATCACTCCGGCGTCGGCGGGGCCGACCGGCATCGACGCTGTCATCCCCCGCCCGACCGACTGGACCGCGGGTGACGGGACCGTCGGCCTCACCCGCGCCTCACGGCTGCTCGTCGACGGGCCGTCGCGCGACCTCGCACTGCTGCCCGGGGGCGAGGCCGCCTTCCCCGGCCCGGTCGCCGAGGTCACCCAGGATCTCGCGAAGCGCGTCGCGGCCGAGCTGCGAGACCTCACGGGGCTGCCGCTCAAGACCACGGGCGAGGTCGGCAAGGCCGCCGAGGGCGACATCGTGCTGCGGCTCGTCGACGACGAGGCGCTCGGCGCCGAGGGCTATCGCTGGTCGAGCGACGGCCCGATCGTCATCGAGGCGTCGACGACGAACGGCCTCTTCTACGGCACGCGCACCCTCGTGCAGCTGCTCGAAGCCGACGACGACCACCGCGACGTGCCGCGGGCGACGTCGACCGATGTGCCGACGCAGGCCGTGCGCATGATCCAGCTCGACGCCGGCCGCAAGTACTGGTCGATGGAGTCCCTCGAGAACCTGCTGCGCCGCATGGGGCAGCTCAGGCTCAACACGCTCTTCCTCCAACTGTCCGACTCGGAGGGCTTCCGCCTGTACAGCGAGAAGTTCCCCGGGCTCGCCGACCCCGAGCACTCGTACAGCCGGGAGGACATCGACCGGCTCAAGGCCCTCGCCGCCGAGCAGCACGTGCAGCTCATGGGCGGCATCGACGTGCCCGGGCATGCGACGGTCATCAGCGACGCGTTCGGCATCGGCTTCGGCTCGGGCGATGGCGCCTGCACGCAGGCGCACACCCACTCGCACCTCACCCCCGACTGGATCATCGACATGACCCGCGAGGACGCGGTCGCGAAGACCGTCGAGATCGTCGACGAGTTCTCGTCGTGGTTCGACGCCCCGCTCTTCTCGATCGGCGCCGACGAGCTGCCCGGCCAGCTCGCGAACTGCCCCCGTGTGGCGCAGGCGATCGCCGACGATCCCGAGATCGACACCCTCGGTGACCTGCTCACGAGATACATCAACACCCTCGACGCGGTCATCACCGAGAACGGGGCGCGCACCGCGATCTACAACGGCGTCGAGCACATGTCGACGCCGAAGCAGGATCTCAACGCCTCGGTGGTCGACCTCACCTGGGAGGGCACGGGCGCAGGCCCGGCCATCCCGGGGCACGACGAGATCGCGATCGGTCCCTTCTACCTGACGCCGAACAACTACCACAACCTCTACCCCGACGTCGCCTGGATGTACGACGAGTGGGCGCCGAACACGGAGGCGGACCTGCTCGGCTCGGGCATGCCGCACTGGGCCGACTACAACTTCTGGTCGGAGGACGCGTACTGGGAGCAGCTGAGCGCGCTGCCCCGGGCGGTGCTCGCCGACCGCTCGTGGAACGGCTCGGCGACGCCCGACGACCTCGCTGCGTTCACCGCGCGCTTCGACGCCCTCGCCGCTCCGGCCGGCCTCACGACGCCCGATCGGCCGAAGCGGGTCGACGACGGCGAGCCGTCGCACCGCTGGACGTTCGACGAGGCCGAGTACCCCTCGGGCTGGACGTGGGCCGGCAGCCCGGGAAACACGATCTTCGCCGAGGACGCGGCGGGCGACCTGCCGGGCTCGACCTACATCATCAACAACCCGACCCTCGTCGACGGCGGGGTGAAGGGCGAGGCGTTCCGGTTCGACCACAACCGCGACGGCGTCGGGTTCGGCGGGGTCGACGTCGCCGAGCCGTGGACGGTCTCGACGTGGGTCAAGCTCTCGTCCGACGCGGGCGAGCAGGTGCTGCTGACCTCGAAGGCGGGCGCGCTCAAGCTGCGCCAGACCGGCACCGGCAAGGTCGGATTCACCGAGTACGGCGTCGCCGACCACTCGTTCGAGTTCACCCTTCCGGCCGGGCGGTGGGTGCAGCTGACCTGGGTCGCGACGGAGGGCGAGACGACGCTCTACGCCGACGGCGCACGCGTGGGTCGGATCGCCGCGTCGATCCCGCTGCCCCTGCGCTCGGTCGGCACCCCGTCGGCGAGCCTGCGCGGCGACCTCGACGAGCTGACCACGTGGGACGAGGCGCTCGACGGCGACCAGGTCGCCGGCTGGTTCGACGGGTACGACGTACCGGCGTGGGACTACACCGCGTCGACCGCCTCGCTCAACTCGCACGAGAGCCCCGAATGGTTCGACGACGACAAGTTCGGCATCTTCGTCCACTGGGGCCCGTACTCGGTGCCCGCCTGGGGGCCGCGCGGCTCGTACGCCGAGTGGTACTGGAACTACATGAACTCGAACGGCTCGGCGACGAACCAGTATCACCGGGCGACGTACGGCGCCGACTACCCGTACGACCGGTTCATCGACGAGTGGAAGGCCGAGGAGTTCGACCCCGAGGCCTGGGTCGACCTCTTCAAGGACGCGGGTGCGAAGTACTTCGTGCTCACCTCGAAGCACCATGACGGCACCGCCCTCTGGGACAGCGATGTGAGCGGACGCGACACGGTCGACCTCGGCCCGAAGCGCGATCTCGCCGGTGAACTGTTCTCGGCCGCCCGCGACGACGGCGAGCTCAAGGCGGGCTTCTACTACTCGCTCTACGAGTGGTACAACCCGGCCTACACGGGCAAGCCGGCCCGCAATCCGTACACCGGTGCCGAGGTGCCGTACACGGGCGCCCCGACGGGGGTGGACTACGTCGACGACTACATGCTTCCGCAGATGCGCGAGCTCATCGACAAGTACGACCCCGACATCCTGTGGTGCGACGGGCAGTGGGAGAAGCCCGCCTCGTACTGGAAGACAGCGGGCGTCATCGCCGAGTACTACAACCGGGCGAAGAACGGCGAGGAGCCGCACGAGGTCGCCGTCGCGAACCGGTGCAAGATCGACTCCGGATCGCTCGACTCGACGGAGCTCGACTTCCAGACGCCCGAGTACACGGTCAAGCCCGACATCGACACGAACAAGTGGGAGTCGAGCCGCGGCATCGCGCACTCGTACGGCTACAACCAGAACGAGCCGATCGAGGACTACCTCACGAGCGACCAGCTGGTCGAGTCGCTCGTCGACATCGTGAGCAAGAACGGCAACCTGCTGCTCGACGTCGGCCCGAAGGCCGACGGCACCATCCCCGAGCTGCAGGCCGAGCGGCTGCGCGACATCGGCGCCTGGCTCGACGTGAACGGCGACGCGATCTACGGCACGACCTACTGGAACCGCGCGGACGAGCCGGCGTCCGACGTGCCGGTGCGGTACACGCAGCGCGACGGCTCGCTCTACGCGACCGCGCTCGACTGGCCCGGCGAGCGGCTGACCCTCGGCGACGACCTGCCCTTCGGCGACGACACGGAGGTCGAACTGCTCGGTTCCGACGGGAAGTCGCTCGACTGGGAGCGCAACGACGCCGGCGAGATCGAGATCGAGATGCCCGAGGAGGGCGCCGAGGCCACGACCTCGACCCATGCGTTCACCTTCGAGATCTCGAACCCCGGCCTCGACAGCCTCCTGCGCACGATGGTGCGCGTACCGGAGGCCGTGCAGCGAGGTGCGACGGTCGTGGGGTCGGCGGTGATCGCCAATCCCTCGTCGGAGCGCTCGGAGACGTCTGCGATCGAGATCACCGGGCCCGAGGGCTGGACGGTGACGGCGGGCACCGCCTCGGTGCCCGCACTCGCGCCCGGTGAGTCGTACGTCGTGCCGATCACGATCTCGGTGCCGGCCGGTGCCGAGGCCTCGAGTGGGCGGATCGTCGTCACCACGACGAGCGGTGGCGTGTCGACGTCCGCCGGCGCGACCGTGAAGATCGCGCTGCCGAACCTCGCGAAGGGCAAGCCGGCGACGCAGTCGAGCATCGCCTGGGACGGCGTGCCCGAGCGAGCGGTCGACGGCAACCGCAACGGCGCCTTCTCGGGCAACTCGGTGACGCACACCGCTGAGCCCTCGAAGGAGGCCTGGTGGCAGGTCGACGTCGGTGAACTCGCCGCACTCGACCGGGTCGAGATCTACAACCGCACGGACTGCTGCGGCGAGCGCCTCTCGAACTACTGGGTGATGACGTCGGACGAGCCGTTCACGGCGAACGCCCTCGCCGACGCGCGAGCCGAGGCCGACACGGCCACCCGAGTCGCCGAGCAGGCCGGCCGCCCGGCGGTCATCGACCTGCCCGACGGCACGACCGGCCGCTACGTGCGGATCCAGCTCGAGTCCGCCACCCTGCCGCTCTCGCTCGCCGAGGTCGAGGTGCTCGGGACACCGGCGGGCGGCTGAGGCCGCCCGTGGGACGGGGCCGGGGACGCGTCGAGCGTCCC
>NZ_JBSHHD010000012.1:0-99434 GCF_053618155.1 Agromyces sp. NPDC055658
GTCGAGCACGAAGGTGCGCGACCGCCGCCGTTCTGCGTGGTGTGCCGCCGCCAGTCGCCGCGGATCACTCCATCAGGTCGAGTCGACGCAGGATCAGGCCCTCGCGCAGGGCCCAGGGCGAGACATCCAGCTCGGAGACGTCGAAGGCGCGCATCGCCTCGGACAGCACCACCGCACCCGCCACGATCTGGAACGTGCGGTCGGCCGTGATGCCCGGCAGTGCTGGACGTGCGTCCGCGGGGATGCGGGCGAGTCGGGGGATCCAGTCGTCGAGGCCCTTGCGCCGCAGGATGCTGCGCTCATCGGAACCGACGCCGTCCTCCGTCCAGCCGGCCAGGCGCGCGAGCGAGCGGATCGTCTTCGACGAGCCGACGACATGGTCAGGGGAGGAGAGACCCGCGAAGTCGGCGACCGCTCCCGCGAGCACGGCGCGCGCGTGCTCGCGCAGTCGATCGACCTGATCGCTCGAGGGCGGATCGTCGGGCAGGAAGGCCACGGTCGACCGCCCGGCGCCGAGCGGCAGCGATCGCGCCACGTCGGGCACCTCGTCGCCGCCCTGGGCGATCTCGAGCGAGCCGCCGCCGATGTCGAAGAGCAGCATGCGGCCGGCCGACCAGCCGAACCACCGCCGCACCGCGAGGAAGGTGAGGCGGGCCTCGTCGTCACCGCTCAGCACGGCGAGCCGCACGCCCGTCTCGCGCTCGACGAGATCGAGCACGTGTTCGCCGTTCGCAGCCTCCCGGATCGCCGAGGTCGCGAAGGCGAGCAACTCGTCGATGCCGGCCTCGCGCGCCGCCTTCGCGGCGTCGCCGACCGATGAGAGGATCGCCGCGACGCCCTCGGCGCTGATCGCGCCATCTGGCTCGAGGTAGCGCATCAGGCGGAGTACCGACTTGTGCGACGCGGTCGGGATCGGCCGAGCGCCCGGGTGGGCGTCGACCACGAGCAGGTGCACGGTATTCGAACCGACATCGAGAACCCCGAGGCGCATGATGCGAGCGTAGCGCCCGGCGTGGCGATCTCTGTCCCGATGCTGCATACTGTTGCAACTGGGTCAATTGTCCCAGTCACGGTCGGCGCATCGCTGCGCGCCGTGCCCCGCGAAGGAGCAGGAGAACGCGATGACGCGGATGTCGGCGGCCGAGCGCCGCGCAGCGCTCACCGAGGCCGCGCTGCGCGTGGTCTCCCGCGAAGGGCTCGCGCAAGCGACGACCCGCGCGATCGTCGCCGAGGCCGGCATGAGCCTCGCAAGCTTCCACTACGCCTTCGAATCACGCGACGAGCTCATCGACGAGCTCATCGGCGTCGTGGTCGCCCGGGAGCGGAAGGCCATCGCGGTCGACGAACTCGCTGCTGCCGCCGAGCAGGGCGCGAGCCTGGGCGATCTCCTCGAAGCGGGCATGCTGCGATACTTCGAGCACCTGCGCGAGGACCCCGAGCACGAGCAGGCGATGCTCGAGCTCACCCAGTACGCCCTCCGCTCGCCCGAGCGGCACCCGCTCGCGATCGCGCAGTACGCGCGGTACGTCGACCTCCTCGTCGAGGCGCTCGCCGCCGCCGCCGAGCTCACCGGCACGACGTGGCGCCTGCCCGTCGACCAGGTCGCCCGCGTGCTCGTCGCGTTCAGCGACGGCCTCACCATCACCTGGCTCGTCGACCGCGATGACGCGGCCGCGGCCCGCGTCGCGGCGGCCGCCGCCGACGCCGTCTCGAGAATGGCAGACCCCCGATGACCCGCATCGACCCGGCCGCCCCCCGCGGGGCCGGCCCCGAGGCCCCCGCCGCCTTCGCCGAGCCCACGCGTCGCGTCGGCGCCGGCTGGATCGCGTCGTTCGCGACCGTCTGGCTCGGTATCTGGATGGCGCAGCTCACCCCCGTCCAGCTGCTGCTGCCCGCGCAGATCGACGCCGAGCTGCAGCCCGAGCACTGGGTCGACTCGGTCGTCGCGTTCGGAACGGTCTCGGGGATCGCCGCGGTCGCGACGATCATCGCCTACCCCCTGACCGGCGCGCTCTCCGACCGCACGACGAGCCGGTTCGGCCGTCGCCGGCCGTGGATCCTCATCGGCGCGCTCGTCTTCGCCGCCTCGCTCGTGCTCCTCGGCTGGCAGACCGAGATGTGGGCCATCGGCGCGGCATGGGTCGCGGCATCCGTCGGGTTCTGCATCATGACCGCCGCGCTCACCGCGACGATCTCCGACCAGGTGCCGGTCAACCAACGCGGCTTCGTCTCGGGGTGGATGTCTGCGCCGCAGGCGGTGGGCATCATCGTCGGGCTCATCCTCGTGACCGAGCTCGTGACCGACGCCGCACTCGGCTACCTGCTGCTCGCGGTGCTGCTCGTCGTGCTCGCCGTGCCCTTCCTGACTCGGCACGACGAGCCGCTCGAGCGCGCCCTGCGCACCCCGATGACACTCCGGAGCGTCATCGCGGGGTTCTGGATCAGCCCGCGGAAGCACCCCGACTTCGGCTGGACGCTGCTCAGTCGCGTGCTGGTCTCGACCGGCAACGCGCTCGGCACGAGCCTGCTGCTCTACTTCCTCATGTTCCAGCTGAACGACCAGCACGCCGAGGACGACCTCATCGTGCTGACGCTCGTCTACATGGTGTTCGTGATCCTCGCCTCGCTCGTGGGCGGCCGGCTCTCCGACCGTCTCGGACGCCGCAAGCAGTTCGTGTTCGTCGCCTCGGCGTTGCAGGGCGTCGCCGCGCTGCTGCTCGCGCTCTTCCCCGATCTCACGGTCGCCATGGTCGCCGCCGGCATGCTCGGCCTCGGGTACGGCTGCTTCCTCTCCGTCGACCAGGCCCTTGCGACGCAGGTGCTGCCCGACGCCGCCAGTCGCGGCAAGGACCTCGGCATCATGAACATCGCCTCGGCCGTGCCGCAGGCGGTGGCCCCCATGATCGGTGCGGCCGCGGTCGTCGTCTCCGGCTCGTTCATGCTCGTCTTCCTCCTCGGTGCGGCGCTCTCGACCGCCGGGGCGTTCGCGGTCGCGCGGGTGCGGAGCGTGCGCTGATGGCCGGCCTCGACCTGCGCAAGACCGGCACCCCGGCCGCGGATGCCTCGAGCTGGCGCCGTCCGGCGGAGTACTGGCCGCGGCTGACCGAGGCGACGCGCCATCTCGACGCCCCCGTCGGCGCGCTCCACCTCGGCGCCCTGCGGCACAACGCCCTCGACATGCTGCGGCGCGCCAACGGCACGCCGATCCGCGTCGCGTCGAAGTCGGTGCGCGTGCGGGGCGTCGTCGAGGCCCTGCTCGCGATGCCCGGTTACCGGGGCGTGCTCGCGTACACGCTCGCCGAGGCGCTCTGGCTCGCGGACACCGTGGACGACGTCGTGGTCGGCTACCCGACCGCCGAGCGGGGCAGCATCAGGCGACTCGCGACCGACCCCGACTTCGCCGCGCGGGTCACGCTCATGGTCGACTCGCCGGCGCAGCTCGACCTCGTCGACTCCGTGCTGCCGCCCGGCCGGCGCGAGCGCATCCGAGTCTGCCTCGAGCTCGACGCCTCCTGGGACGCCCCGGTGCTCGGCCACCTCGGCGTGCGCCGGTCGCCCGTGCACGAGCCCGCCGACGCGGGTGCGCTCGCCGCGTACATCGCGAAGCGGCCGGGCTTCCAGCTCGTCGGCATGATGTCGTACGAGGCGCAGATCGCAGGCGTCGTGAACCGCCCAGAGGGGCGCCCCGTCGACGGAGCGGTCAACCGCTGGATGCAGTCGCGCTCGATGCCCGAACTCCTCGAGCGCCGCGCCCGCGCCGTCGCGGCGGTGCGCGAGGTCGCCGACCTCGAGTTCGTCAACGGCGGCGGCACGGGCTCGCTCGAGCGGACCTCGGCCGATCCGTCGGTGACCGAGATCGCCGCGGGCTCGGGTCTCTTCGGCGGGCACCTCTTCGACGGCTACGAGCACTTCACGCCGGCGCCGGCGGCCGCCTTCGCGCTCGACGTGGTGCGACGCCCGAGCGCGAAGCACGCGACGATCCTCGGCGGAGGCTGGATCGCCTCGGGGCCGCCCGCGGCCGACCGGCTGCCGCGCATCGTGTGGCCGGAGGGGCTCGTGATGGAGCCCCGCGAGATGGCGGGCGAGGTGCAGACCCCGGTGTCGGGCCGCGCCGCTCGCTCGCTCGCCGTCGGCGACCGCGTCTGGTTCCGGCACACCAAGTCGGGCGAGCTCGCCGAGCACCTGAACGAGTTCGCCGTCGTCGACGGCGACGACACCGTGGCGATGATCCCGACGTACCGGGGAGAAGGGATGGCGTTCCTGTGACCGCGACCGGAGCAACCTGGCGCAACTGGAGCCGGACGGAGGCGGTGCGGCCGCTGCGCGTCGAACGACCCGACTCGCCCGAGGCGGTGCAGCGCGCCGTGCAGGCCGCGGCTGCGGCGGGCCTGCGCATCAAGCCCGTCGGCTCGGGGCACAGCTTCACCGGCATCGCGGTCGCGCCCGGTGTGCAGCTCGACCTCGCCGACCTCTCGGGCGTCATCGACGCCGATGTCGCGACCGGACGGGTGACGCTCGGCGCAGGAACCCCGCTGCACCGGCTGCCGGCGCTGCTCGCACCCTACGGCCTCGCACTCGCCAACATGGGCGACATCGACAAGCAGACGATCGCCGGTGCCACGTCGACCGGTACCCACGGCACCGGGCTCGGCTTCGGCGGCCTCGCGACGCAGATCGTCGCCGCGAAGCTCGTCACCGGCACGGGCGAGCTCGTCACCGTGAGCGAGACCGAGCGTCCCGAGCTGCTGCCCGCGGTGCGCCTCGGGCTCGGCGCCCTCGGCGTGCTCGTCGAGGTGACCCTGCAGCTCGTGCCGCGCTTCGTGCTGCACGCGATCGAGCGGCCCGAGCCGCTCACCGACGTGCTCGACGGGTGGCTGCAGCGCGTGCGCGCCGTCGACCACTTCGAGTTCTACTGGCATCCGCACACCGAGGTCGCGATGACCAAGACGAACACGCGGCTCCCGGGCGACGCCCCGCGGAAGCCGCTCGGTCGCGTCTCGCGCTGGCTCGACGACGAGCTGCTCGCGAACGGCGTCTTCCGCGGAGTCTGCGCGCTCGGCACGGCCGCACCCGGCGTCATCCCGTTCTTCGCGCGCCAGGTCGAGCGGCTGCAGAGCGGGCGGGACTTCGCCGACTTCTCGCCCTCGGTGTTCGTCACGAACCGCACCGTGCGCTTCCGCGAGATGGAGTACGCGATCCCGCTCGCCGACGTGCCCGACGCCCTCCGCGAGGTTCGGGCGCTCATCGAGCGGAAGGGCTGGCGCATCAGCTTCCCGATCGAGGTCCGCGCGGCCGCGGCCGACGAGAACTGGCTCTCGACGGCCCACGGGCGCGAGTCTGGCTACATCGCCGTGCACCGCTACTTCCGCGAGGACGAGCGCGAGTACTTCGCCGCCGTCGAGGCGATCATGCGCGATCACGGCGGACGCCCGCACTGGGGCAAGATGCACACGCAGACCGCCGAGACGCTGCGCGAGGTGTACCCGCGCTTCGACGACTTCCTCGCGGTTCGCGACGAGCTCGACCCCGAGCTGCGGTTCGCGAACCCCTACCTCGACCGGGTGCTCGGCACGACACCGGGCGGCACCCGCCCGACCGGCGCAGCACGACGGGACGCGGCGAACCCCTGATCCTCGACGCAGTGAGGGCGGGTGCCGAACGGCACCCGCCCTCACCGGTCGAAGCGTCGGTCAGAGACCGAACTCCGCGAGCCACTCGTCGACGACGGGGATCTCGACGCGCTGATAGCCACCGAGGTACCGGCAGTTCGAGGTGTAGCCGTAGCTCGTCACCGCGACGAGCTCGCCGTCGAGGAAGACCGGCCCGCCCGAGTCGCCGAAGCAGGTGCCGCCCGTGCCCCACGGGTCCTTCTCGTTGCCGTTGGTCTGCAGGATCTGCGGCGTGAGCTTCTGCCCGGGCATGTCGACGTACCGGCGCAGGATCGGGTAGCTCGCGGGCTCGGGCTTCATGTTGTCGCCCTCCTGCCGCACCTCGGTGCCGTAGCCGACCGCCGTGAACAGCGTCTTCGACAGTGCCCGCTGCGCGATGCCGTCGAGCGTGCCGGTCTCCGCGATCTGCGGGTAGCCGTCGCCGTGCGAGGCCACCGGCTCGTCGAGCACGATCACGCCCACGTCGTTCCAGTTCTTCGTGTCGGTGAAGTCGGAGTACTGCGGATGCGTGTACGCCGTGCCCGAGAGGTAGCCCGCGTCGGCGAGCTCGTCGGCCGTGTAACCCACGGCCGGGTCGGCGGCGGTCGGGAGGAAACTCGGAGGAGCGTCGTCGAGGAAGGTGTCGAACGTCACGAGCGTCTTGCCGAGTGTGCCGAGCGTGCAGTGCGCCGCCGTGATGACGACCGTCGGCGACACGAGCGTCGCGCTGCAGCGGTAGCGGCCGGTGCCGTCGTAGAACGCGATCAGCCCGACATCGGGGTGGAGCTCGCCGTCGGCGGAGCCGCCGGTCGACGCTTGGGCGGGGGCGGCACCGACGGCGAGGCCGCAGAAGGTGGCGAGGGCCGCGAGGGCCGCGAACAGTTTCTTGCGCATCGCTCACTTCCGGTCGAGGGACAACGGTGTGACGATCATGCTCCCCCGGCGATGTCGTTGTCGAGAGACGCGCTCGAAAGTGGGGAGACGCGCGTGAGAACCGCGTCAGGGCGTTCGTCGACGCAGCGTGATCGAGCCGACCACGATGGAGCCGACGATCCATGCTGCGATCGCGAGGATCCTCACCATGATCCACTCGGTCGACTCACTGTCGGCGGCGACCGCCTGGAGTGCGTCGATCGCGTAGCTGAGCGGCAGCCAGTCGCTGATCTCTTCGAGCCCTGCGGGAAGCTGGTCGCGCGGGATGAAGATGCCGCCGAGCAGGATCTGCGGGAAGACGATGAGCGGCATGAACTGCACGACCTGGAACTCGGTGCGCGCGAACGCGCTCGCGAGCAGCCCGAGCGCGGTGCCGAGCAGCGCGTCGGCGACCGCGACCGCGAACAGCAGCCAGATCGACCCCTCGATCTCGAGACCGCACACCCAGACGGCGAACGACACGACGATCGCGGTCTGCGCGACGGCGAGCAGGCCGAAGGCGAGCGCGTAGCCGAGGATGAAGTCGCCCTTGCCGAGCGGCATCGCCAGCAGCCGCTCGAGCGTGCCGCTGCGACGCTCGCGCAGCGTCGCGATGCTCGTCACGAGGAACATCACGATGAACGGGAACAGCGCGATCATCGCGGGGCCGATGTCGGCGAACACGTCGGTGTCGACGAAGATCCACGCGACGAGGCCGATGAGCAGGCTGGGCACGACGAGCAGCAGCGCGATCGTGCGGTGATCGTGCCGGATCTGACCGAGCACCCGGCCGGTGGTCGCGAGGGTCCGTGCGGGCGTCATCGCGGTTCCTCCTCGTGCCGGCCGTGCGCACCGCTCTGCTCGTCGTCGAGCGACCTCAGGTCGGGCTCGCCTCGATCGATGAGCCGGAGGAACGCCGTCTCGACGTCGTCGGTGCCCGTGACCTCGAGCACGCCCTGCACCGTGTCGTCGGCGAGCAGCGCGCCGTCGCGCATCAGCAGCAGCCGGTCGCACCGCTTCGCCTCGTCCATGACATGGCTCGAGACCAGGAGCGTCGTGCCCTCGTCGGCGAGGTTCCGGAACATTCCCCAGAGGTCGACCCGGAGTACCGGGTCGAGCCCGACGGTCGGCTCGTCGAGCACGAGCAGCTCGGGGCTGCCGAGCAGGGCGGCGGCAAGCGAGACGCGACCGCGCTGCCCGCCCGACAGCGAGCCGACGAGCCGATCGGCGACCGGACGCAGATCCGTGCGGTCGATGACCCGGTCGGCGTCGCCCGCCGGCGCGCCGAGCACCCGGCGGAAGTACGAGATGTTCTGCCGCACGGTGAGGTCGTCGTAGACGCTCGCCTGCTGCGTGACGTAGCCGACCCGGCGTCGCAGTTCCCGACTGCCGGCCGGGCGGCCGAGCACCTCGATTCGTCCCGACTTCACGACCTGTGCGCCCACGATCGAGCGCATCAGCGTCGTCTTGCCACTGCCGCTCGGGCCGAGCAGCCCCACGATCATGCCGCTCGGCACCGCGAGGGACAGGCCGTCGAGCACCGCGGCACCACCGCGCACGACATGGAGGTCCTCGGCGACGACCGCCGCCCCCGATCCCGCGATCGCGTGGGCGCCCCGGTGCGGGGGCGGTGACGAGGCATCCGAGCTATTCACCATGTGCTGAATAATTCGCCTGCGCGGGTGCCCTGTCAAGACCCCGGAGGACGTCCGGTCAGGTGCCATTGCACCGACGGGCCGACACGGGCGACGAGCTCGTCGGTCGGCAGCGACGCGACCGGCTCGAACTCGAGCACGTAGCGCACCATGATGACGCCCACGAGCTGTGACGCGGCGAGTTCGGCGCGGAGCTCGGCGTCGGGTTCGTCGAGGTGCTCCGCGATGCGGTGCATGATCTCGCGTCGCAGGAACTCGCGGAGCATCCGCGACACCGGTCCCTGGCCGATCGCCGATCGCAGGGCGGCCACCGCGGCCGGGCGCACCGTCGCCGAGTCCCACGCGGTGACCACTGCGCGCACGAGCCGGTCGCCCAGGCCGTCGAGCGGGCCGTCGAGCGCGCCGGCGACGAGGCGGTCGGGTTGCAGCGGCACCTCGACGACCTCGGTGACGAGGTGCTGCTTGTCGTCGAAGTAGTGGTGCACGAGCGCGGGATCGACGCCGGCGCGACGGGCGATCGCCCGCATCGACGCCGCTTCGTAGCCGCGCTCGCCGAACTCCTCGGTCGCGGCGGCGAGGATGCGCGCCCTGGTGTCACCCGATTTCGCGCCGCGGGGGCGACCCGGGCGCCGTCGGGGGATGCGCTCCGTCACACCCAGAGCCTAACCCCGGGGGCCGGCTCGGGGTGCTCCGTCACACGCTGTGCCTCTCCGGTGCCCCGCCCCGGAGCCCGCCGCGGGGTTCCTCCGAGTCTCATGGGAAGGCCGTTCCGCGACGAGACCGATCGGTAGGATTGTTCACGCCCCAGTTCTGCCGCCGAATGCGCTAGGAGTCCGTGCCATGGAATGGCTCATCCCCGTCATCATCGTCGTCGCACTCGTGGTGATCATCGGCATCTACCTCTGGGCCACCTACAACTCGCTCGTCACCCTCAACGTCCGCGTCGACGAGGCGTGGAGCGACATCACCGTGCAGCTCAAGCGCCGGGCCGACCTGATCCCGAACCTCATCGAGGCGGTCAAGGGCTACGCGGCGCACGAGAAGGGCGTGTTCGAGTCGGTCACGCAGGCACGCGCCGAGACCCTGCAGGCGCAGGGCCCCGCAGAGGCCGGCGTCGCCGAGAACCACATGCAGCAGGCGCTGAAGTCGATCTTCGCGGTCGCCGAGGCGTACCCGCAGCTGCAGGCGAGCCAGAACTTCCTGCAGCTGCAGGCCGAGCTCGTCGACACCGAAGACAAGATCCAGGCGTCGCGCCGGTTCTACAACGGCGGCGTGCGCGAGCTGAACACGAAGATCAAGGTGTTCCCGAACACCCTGTTCGTTCGGGGCCTCGGCTTCCACGAGCGCGACTTCTTCGAGGTCACCGAGGCGGCGGCGATCGCCGAGCCTCCGCGCGTCCAGTTCTAAGGGCCGGCCTTGTATCGCGCGATCGCCAGGAACAAGCGCAACACCGTCTTCATCATCCTGTTCTTCCTCGCCATCATCGGCGGGCTGGGATGGCTGGCCGCGGTCGTCTACCAGGACCTCACGATCGTCGTCGTGACGCTCGTCGTGGCGACCGGGTACGCGCTCATCCAGTACTTCACGGCCGACCGCCAGGCGCTCTCGATGTCGGGGGCGATCGAGGTCCGGTCGAAGGCCGACCACCCGCGCCTCTGGCGCACGGTCGAGAACCTCTCGATCGCGACGGGCACGCCGATGCCGCGCGTCTACGTGATCTCGGACCCCGCGCCCAACGCGTTCGCGACCGGCCGCGATCCCGAGCACGCCGTCGTCGCGGCGACGACGGGTCTCCTCGAGATCATGGACGACGCCGAGCTCGAGGGCGTCATGGCGCATGAGCTCGGGCACGTGCGCAACTACGACATCCGGCTGTCGATGATCGTGTTCGGGCTCGTGGTCGCGGTCGGCTTCATCTCCGACATGTTCGTGCGCATGGCGTTCTTCGGTCGCAACAACAACAACTCGAACCCGATCGTCATGGTGTTCGGCCTCGTTGCGATGCTCATCGCGCCGCTCGTCGCGAGCCTCGTGCAGCTCGCCGTCTCCCGACAGCGCGAGTACCTCGCCGACGCGACGGGGGCGATGACCACGCGGCATCCCGACGCCCTCGCGCGGGCCCTCGAGAAGCTCGAGGCGTACGGCCGGCCGATGCAGCGGCAGAACTCGTCGATGGCGCACCTCTGGATCGCCGACCCGCTGAAGCCGGGCGTCATGAGCCGACTCTTCGCGACCCACCCGCCGATCACCGATCGGGTCAAGCGACTCGAGGAGATGGGCGGCAGCTTCTAGCCGACCTCGACGAGCTGCGCAGCGGACCCGAGTTCGGCCGCGAGCGCGGGGGAGAGGTCGCCACGACCGGTGACCAGCACGTCGTCGAGACCCTGCCAGGCCGCCGCTCGGCGAAGCACGGGCACGAGCCGCGCCGCCGTGTCTGCCGGGGCATCGGGCTCGGTCCACGCGGACTGCACGCGCAGGACGCCCGCCTTGCGGTCGCTCTTGAGATCGACCCGGCCGACCACGCGATCGTCGATGAGCAACGGCAGCGAGTAGTAGCCGAACCGGCGGTCGGGCTCTGGCGTGTAGATCTCGATGCGGTAGTGGAAGTCGAACAGACGCTCGGTGCGTGGGCGGAACCACACGACCGGATCGAACGGCGACAACAGCGCGACGGTCTCGATGCGGCGCGGTCGCCGGGCATCGCGATGCAGCCAGGCCGGCGTCGCCCGGCTGCCGGTGCGCCAACCGGGTACCTCGACCGGGAGGAGCACGCCGGCAGCCTCGAGCTCGGCGATCGCCTGGCGCACCGGCGCCCGCTTCATGCGCCAGTAGTCCGCGAGATCGGCTTCGGTGGCGATGCCGTAGGCGCTGGCCGCGAGCGCGACGAGCGTGCGGACGGCCTCGTCGACGGGCGGAGACGCGTCGAGCAGCTCGGCGGGCAGCGCCTGCTCGGGCAGGGCGTAGACGCGCTCGAACCGCTGCCGGTCGACGCAGACGACGTCGCCGGTGCGGAACATCATCTCGAGGGTGCGCTTCACGTCGGACCAGCCCCACCAGGGGCCGCGCCGCACGTTCGCATCGTGCTCGATCTCGCTCGCGCGGAGCGGACCCTTCTCGGTCAGCTCGGCGCGCAGCCAGCCGGCGAGCCCGTGCTCGTCGGCCACCCAGCCGCCCCAGTCGTTGCCGGCCTGCCGGTACTCGTCGCGCCGGAACTCGAACAACGGCCACAGCTCGCGCGGGATGTACGCCGCCTGATGCGCCCAGTACTCGACCATGCGCGCGCGACGGCCCGACGTGATGCGATCGAGAAGCGACCGGTCGTAGTCGCCGACCCGGCTGAAGGCCGGCAGGTAGTGGCTGCGCTCGAACACGTTGACCGAGTCGATCTGGAGCAGGCCGAGCCGGTCGACCACGCCGTTCAGGGCGCGGGTGCCGGCGGCCTCGGGGTGCGGGCGGGCGAAGCCCTGCGCGGCCAGTGCGATGCGGCGGGCGAGGGCGGGACTGACGACGTCGACCATGGTGACACCGACGCTAGCGTCCGCCACCGACATCGGCGAGCGGCGCCCGCCCCGGGCACGGCATGCCGAGGTGCGCATACGCCGTGCCTAGACTGGATGAATGGCGGACTCGGGCGGGGCGGGACGAGGCGGACGACGCGCACGACGATGGTTCGGCTTCGGTGCTGCGCCCGAGCCGGCGGCGAAGCAGGTCCACGAACCCGCGAGCGGTGATGTCGAATCGAGCGTGCCCTACGGCGTCCGCCTCGCCGGTGCATGGTCGTGGCGTCTGCTGCTGATCGCCGGGGTGCTCGCGGTCGTCGTCTTCCTCGTCATCCAGTTGCGGCTCATCCTGATCCCGCTCCTCGTCGCGGTGCTCCTCAGCGCCCTGCTCGTGCCCTTCTCCGCGTTCCTCCGGCGGCACGGCTGGCCGAAGTGGCTCGCGGTCGCCGTCGCGATGCTCTCCGCACTCGCCGTCGTCGGCGGACTGCTCACGCTCGGCATCTGGCAGATCGTGCGCGGGGCCGACGAACTCACCGCCCAGTCGCTCGTCGCGTGGGACGACTTCCGTGCCTGGCTCCTCGCCGGTCCGCTGCACATCACCGAGGCGCAGCTCAACGATTGGGTCGAGCAGGCCGTCACCGCGGTGCAGCAGGACATGGGCATCATCTGGAGCGGGGCGCTCTCGCTCGGATCGACGGTCGGTCATTTCCTCGCCGGCATGCTGCTCGCCCTCTTCGCCACGCTCTTCATGCTGATCGACGGCCGTGGCATCTGGAACTGGATCGTCGGCATCTTCCCACGACGGGCGCGCACCGCCGTCGACGGTGCCGGCCAGGCCGGCTGGGAGACGCTGCAGAACTTCGTCCGCGTGCAGATCCTCGTCGCGACGATCGACGCGATCGGCATCGGACTCGGTGCGTTCTTCCTCGGGCTGCCGCTCGCCATCCCGATCGCCATCCTCGTGTTCCTCGGGTCGTTCATCCCGATCGTCGGCGCCGTCGTCACGGGTGCACTCGCGGTGTTCGTCGCGCTCGTGTACAGCGGCTTCTGGCCGGCCGTGATCATGCTCGGCATCGTGCTGCTCGTGCAGCAGATCGAGGGGCACGTGCTGCAACCGCTCATCATGGGCACCGCGGTCAAGGTGCATCCGCTGGGCGTCGTCGTCGCAGTCGCGACCGGGTCGTTCCTCGCGGGCATCCCTGGCGCGCTCTTCGCGGTGCCGGTCGCGGCGGTCGTCAACGTGATGATCCTGTACATCTCGAGCGGCGACTGGAAGGACGACGCCCCGCCGTCGACCGTCGCCGTGCGTTCGCCGCTGTGGCGCACCGTCCCGCAGCGTCCCGGCTTCCAGCGAGGAGAATGAACGAGTTGAACCACACGATCGCCGGCCCCGCGCTCGCCGACTTCGAGGCCGCCCGCGACATCGTCGCCCGCGTCGCCCGCACGACGCCGATGGAGTCCTCCCGCTACCTGGAGCGGGTGCTCGGCGCGCCCGTGCGCCTCAAGTGCGAGAACCTGCAGCGCACGGGTTCGTACAAGCTGCGCGGCGCCTACCACCGCATGTCCTCGCTGACGCCGGAGGAGCGAGCGCGCGGCGTCGTCGCCGCCTCGGCCGGCAACCACGCCCAAGGCGTCGCATTCGCCGCACGCGAGCTCGGCATCCGCGCCACGATCTTCATGCCGGTCGGCGTCGCCCTGCCGAAGCTCGAGGCGACGAAGGCCTACGGCGCCGACGTCGTGCTCGCGGGAGCCTCGGTCGGCGAGACGCTCGAAGCGGCAGCCGCCTTCGCAGCGGAGACCGGTGCGGTCGTGATCCCGCCCTTCGACCACGTCGACGTCGTCACGGGTCAGGGCACCCTCGGGCTCGAGATCCTCGACCAGGCGCCCGACGCCACGACGATCGTCGTGCCGATCGGCGGCGGCGGCCTCGCCGCCGGTATCGCGAGTGCGGCCAAGCAGCGGGCCGCGGCGGAGGGGCGCAGCATCCGGATCATCGGCGTCCAGTCCGAGAACGCGGCGCCGTACGTCGCCTCGCTCGCGGCGGGGGCTCCGCAGACGGTGCCGGTCGTGCCGACCATCGCCGACGGCATCGCCGTCTACCGGCCCGGCGAACTCAACTTCGAGATCATCCGCGACGCGGTCGACGAGGTCGTCACCGTCACCGAGGACGACATCGCTCGCGCACTGCTCGTGCTGCTCGAGCGCGCGAAGCTCGTCGTCGAACCCGCCGGTGCCGTCGCCGTCGCCGCGATCATGAAGGGGGCCGTGCCGAACGACGGCCCGGTGGTCGCGGTGCTCTCGGGCGGCAACATCGACCCGCTGCTCATGCAGCGCGTCATCGCGCACGGGCTCGCCGCCTCCGGCCGCTACCTCACGGTCCGCGTCGGCCTTCCCGACCGGCCCGGCCAGCTCGTGCGCGTCGCCGAGCTGCTCGCGGGTTCGCATGCGAACGTCGTCGAGGTGCTGCACACGCGCCACGGCCGCGGCATGCAGATCTCCGAGGTCGAGATCGACATCTCGGTCGAGACGCGCGGGCCCGAGCATCGCGCCGAGGTCGTCGAAGTCCTGCGCCGTGCCGGCTACGAACCGGTCGTGCTCGACGACTGAGCAGCCGCCGTCTCAGGAGACCGGCGCGGAATCAGGACGATCCTCGTGGTCTCGTCCTGAACAGCGGACTTTCTCCTGAACCGGTGCTGCTCGCCGCCGAGACGCGAAGAGCGGATGCCTCCGAGGCATCCGCTCTTCGCGCTGGACCGGTCGCGGGCGACTACTGGCCGCCCCAGGTGTCGACGCTCGTGATCTCCACGGCGATCTCGCGACCGTTGGGCGCGGTGTAGCTCGTCTTCTCGCCGACCTTGAGGCCGAGGATGGCGGCGCCGAGCGGCGACTGCTCGCTCCACACGTCGAGCTCGGAATCACCGGCGATCTCACGGCTGCCGATGAGGAACGTCTCTTCGTCGCCGGCGATCACGGCGGTGATGACGGTGCCCGACTCGACGATGCCCTTCGACGCGGGCGCCTCGCCGACCTCGGCGGTCTTCAGCAGCTCCTTGAGCTGGCGGATCCGGGCCTCGATCTTGCCCTGCTCGTCCTTCGCAGCGTGGTAGCCGCCGTTCTCCTTGAGGTCGCCCTCTTCGCGGGCCGCCTCGATGCGCTTCGCGATCTCCTCGCGACCGGTCGTCGAGAGCTGCTCGAGCTCGCCCGCGAGTCGGTCGTAGGCGTCCTGGGTGAGCCAGGTGACAGTGGCGTCCTGCGCCATGATGCACACTCCTGTGTCGGGATACCCGGTGCGGTCCCCCTCGCGGGCATGGAGCCCGCGAAGCCGCGCCGGATAGACGTGTCGCCCCGACATGGGTCGGGGCGAATGACCCATGTTAGGTGAGCCAGCAGCGGTAAATCAAACCGGTATTCGCCTCCTGCGCCGTGCGAACGGTCTCGGTGAGCGCGCGGATGTGCTCGGTCGACGGCGGCACGATGATCGTCTTCCAGCCGACGATGGCGAAGTCGGCGTTGAGGGCCTGCACGATGCAGGCGGTCTCGTTGCCGGGCGGGACCGAGAGGTTCCAGCTCACCTCGACCGCGCGCTCCTCGTTCATGAGCCGGTGGCCGGTGTCGGTGACCTCGACCTGCGGCTTCGAGCCGTCGAGGCCGGCCCAGACGACCCACGCGACGATCACGACGGCGACCGCGACGGCTCCGGCGATGAGCAGGAACCGATCACGCGAGCGGTTGCGGCGCGTGCGGCCGTACCGTTCGTCGAGCGACGTGGTCACGGGGCTCCTTCGGAGGTGGATCGAGTAGGCTGCATCAAGCCTAAACCCGCCCCCTGAGGGCAGGATCCATCCCCGAAAGGCTGGCCGATGCTCGTCGACTCCGTCCGTTCCCTGCTGTCCTCGGCGACGCTGGTCCTCGCCGACGGCAAGGAGGAGTTCGACCCCGACACGGTCACCCCCGGCGTGTGGGGCTTCGTCGTCACGTTCCTCGTGATGGTGGCGGTGCTGCTGCTCGTCCTCGACATGGTCCGCCGCATCCGCCGCACCAACTACCGCGCGCAGGTGCGCGCGCAGATCGACGCCGAGAACGAGGCGGCGGCACGCGACGCGGAGCTCGCCGAGTTCGGCGAGGGCGACGACCGGCCGGATGCCTCGGGCGAGGCGCCCGACCGCCCGACCGAGTAGCTCGGGGCGGGTCTCGACGCGGTCCTTCGTCGCGACTGGCCACCGGACGCCGGCGTCGATCAGCCCACGTGGTAGACCGGTGCCATCGCGATGAGCAGCGTCGCGGTCCAGTGGCACATGAAGGCGAGCACCGTGCACACGTGGAAGATCTCGTGGAAGCCGAAGACGCCGGGCCACGGGTTCGGCCTCTTCAGGCCGTAGACGACCGCGCCGACCGTGTAGAGCAGGCCGCCGACGATGACGAGCACCATCATCGCGACGTTCGCCGCGAGCAGGTCGCCGAGGTACATCACCGCGGCCCAGCCGAGCAGCAGGTAGAGCGGAACGTACAGCCAGCGCGGCGCATGGATCCAGAACACCCGGAACCCGATGCCGAGCAGGGCCCCGCCCCACACGATCGCGAGCAGCAGCCAGCCCTTCGCCGGCGGGAGGGCGAGGATGGCGAGCGGCGTGTAGGTGCCCGCGATCAGCAGGAAGATGTTCGCGTGGTCGATGCGCTTGAGCACGACCTTCGTCTTCGGCTTCCAGTTGAAGCGGTGGTACAGCGCCGAGTTGCCGAACAGCAGCATCGACGTCAGCATGAACACGGCCGAGGCCCATTTCGCGGGCGCACCCTGCGCGAGGCAGATGAGCACGATGCCCGCCGCGATGGCGACGGGGAAGGTGCCGGCGTGGATCCACCCCCGCCACGTCGGCTTCACCTCGACCGCGTGGTTCAACGAGTCGTCCAGCAGCGGGATGTTCGGCAGGTCGGGGCCGTGCTCCTCGCGTGACACCGCGAGGTCGCCCGGGTCGTCGGGAGCCACGGGCCGCGCGAACTCGTCTGCGAGATCCGCGGGGTCGTGGTGGCGCTCAGGGGTCATGGTCACAGCGTAGGGCCTGCCCCATCACGGTCCGCTGTGAGTTCGAGGAGGGTGAGGGGGTAGCGTAGTGCCGTGCAGACGAGCGATCAGCCCCTCGGTCGCGGGATCCTCTACCGGCTCTACCAGAACCGGCTCCGTCGCGGACTCGACCCCGCCGGCCTGCCCCGCCACGTCGCGATGATCATCGACGGCAACCGTCGCTGGGCGAAGCAGCTCGGCTATCGCACGGCGGCCGACGGGCACCGGGCGGGCGCCGCGAAGATGCGGGAGTTCCTCGAGTGGTGCGACGACCTCGGCATCTCGACCGTCACGCTCTACCTGCTCTCGAGCGACAACCTCGGCAACCGCCCCGGCGACGAGCTCTCGGACCTCTTCGAGATCATCGCCGACCTCGCTGAGGAGCTCAGTCACTACCGGGACTGGCGCGTGCAGCACGTCGGCAGCGACACGGGGCTGCCCGGGCCGCTCGTCGCCGCGCTCGACGCCGCCGAGCACCGCACGGCCGACAAGCACGGCCTGCACGTCAACCTCGCGGTCGGCTACGGCGGCCGCAAGGAGATCACCGACGCCATGCGCTCGATCGTCGCTGCGCACCACGCCGAGGGTCGCAGCCTCGAAGACCTGGCCGAGCGGCTCACGCCCGACCTCATCGGCGAGCACCTCTACACGGGCGGCCAGCCCGACCCCGACCTCGTGATCCGCACCTCGGGCGAGCAGCGGCTCAGCGACTTCATGCTCTGGCAGTCGGCGCACTCCGAGTTCTACTTCGTCGAGGCGCTCGGCCCCGACCTGCGCAAGGTCGACTTCCTCCGGGCGCTCCGCGACTACGCGAAACGCCATCGCCGATTCGGCGGCTGACCACCCGTTCTCGCGGCGGCGCGCTGCGAGGCATCCACCCGTTCTGTCATGATGATCGACGGAGAAGGGGGCACGCAACGTGACCATCGACGATTTCACCGCCGGCTTCACCGAGGAGCCGGGGTACCTCGACTACGGCCGCGTGGGGCCGCTCTCGACGGCCGCCGCGGAGGAGACCCTCGCATTCACCCAGGTGCTGCAGCGCGCCCGGCACGGCAGCCTCGACGCATTCGGCGAGCAGGACTCGCGCGTGCGCGCGGCCGCCTCGGCCCTGACCGGTTTCCCGGTCGACCAGATCGCGTTCGAGCCGAACGCGACGACCGGCCTCATGCACGCCATGTTCGGGCTCACCGGGGGAGTCCTGCTGTCGGCCGAGGAGTTCCCGAGCCTGCCCATCGCCGCCGTGCGTGCGCAGGAGGCGCTGCACACGGTCCAGCCGGTGTGGCTCGAGACCGACCACGGCAAGGTGACGCCGGGGCAGATCCGCGAACAGCTCGAGCAGGGCGTCGTCGCCGTCGCGGTGAGCCTCGTCGACTCGCGCACCGGCTACCTCTGCGACATCGAGGGCGTCCGGCAGGTGATCGGCGACCGACTGCTCATCGTCGACGCGATCCAGGGCTTCGGCATCGTCGACGCCCCCTGGGAGGCGGCCGACGTCGTCGTCACGGGCGGGCAGAAGTGGTGCCGTGCGGGCTGGGGCACCGGCATCCTGGCGCTCTCCGACCGGGCTCTCGAGCGACTCACGCCCGTCTTCTCCGGATTCAGCGCGACCGAGGAGGCCGAGCCGTGGGGCCATGTGCCCCCGCCGGCGCCCGACGCCCGCGCCTACCGGGTCTCGAATCCCGACCCGCTCGCGCAGGCGCGCCTCGCGGCCGCGCTCGAGGAGATCGCCGACGTGACCGTGCCGGTGATCAACGCCGCCGTCGCCGATCGGGTGAGCCGGGTGATCGAGCTCGCCGACGAGTACGCCATTCCCGTGGCGTCGTCGCGCGACGAGCAGGAGCGCGCGGGCATCGTCGTGCTCGAACCGCCGGCAGACCAGGTCACGGTGCTCACCGCCTCGCTGCACAACCACGGTGTGACGGCGACGACCAGGCTCGGGACGGTGCGGCTCTCGATCCACGCCGCGACGAGCGAGGAGACGCTCGAGATGCTGCGGGGCGCGTTCGTCTCGTACTCGACGGCCGCCTCCTACTGAGGCCGGTCACCGCGCACGATCGGGATGCCTCGGCGCCGGCGCCGGCGCCGAGGCATCCGCCGTCCGAAGGTGAACACGACATGACGATGCGCGTGTCGCTTCCGCGGATCCAGCGGGCCGGACGTAGGTTCGGCTCAACGGGTAGATCACCCGTTCGGGTCGGCCACCGGAACCGACTTCGGGAGGGATCGGCGGCAGGCGCGTGAACCGGGCAGGAATGCTCGGGGCGGGAGCGGTTGTGGCGTCATCGGTTACTCCTGATTCGGTCGGTCGTTCGGACGTTCGCGCGGGGGAGCGCGACGCAGCGGAGCCCCGCGAGGGCGTTGCACAGGCCGAGCGCACGTACGTGCTCGACACGTCGGTGCTGCTCAGCGATCCGCGCGCACTCTTCAACTTCGCCGAACACGCGGTGGTGCTGCCCGTCGTGGTCATCACCGAGCTCGAGGCGAAGCGCAACGACCCCGAGATCGGGTACTTCGCGCGGCAGTCGCTGCGCATCCTCGACGAGTTGCGCGTCGCGCACGAGCGGCTCGACTTCCCGATCCCCGTGGGCGACGGCGGTTCGCTCAGGGTCGAGCTCAACCACTCGAATCCGAAGGTGCTGCCGTCGGGGCTCCAGCTCGGCGACAACGACTCGCGGATCCTCGCCTGCGCGGCGAACCTGCAGCAGGACGGCGTGCCGGTGACGGTCGTCTCGAAGGACCTGCCGCTGCGCGTGAAGGCCGCATCGATCGGCCTCGACGCGCAGGAGTACCGGCACGAGCTCGCGCTCGACTCGGGCTGGACCGGCATGGCCGAGCTCTCGCTCGGCTCGAACGACATGGCGAAGCTCTACGAGCACGAGTCGATGATCACGCGCGAGGTGGAAGGGCTGCCGGTCAACACGGGCCTCGTCATCCACTCCGACCGGGGCTCGGCACTCGGCCGCGTCGTGGGCGACGGCGAGGTGAAGCTCGTGCGCGGCGACCGCGAGGTCTTCGGCCTGCACGGCCGGTCGGCCGAGCAGCGCCTCGCGATCGACCTGCTGCTCGACCCCGAGATCGGCATCCTCTCGCTCGGCGGCCGGGCAGGCACCGGCAAGTCGGCGCTCGCGCTGTGCGCCGGGCTCGAGATGGTGCTCGAGCGCCAGCAGCACAAGAAGATCATGGTGTTCCGCCCGCTCTACGCCGTCGGCGGCCAGGAGCTCGGGTACCTGCCGGGCGACCAGGGCGAGAAGATGAATCCCTGGGGCCAGGCGGTGTTCGACACCCTCGGCTCGGTCGTCTCCGACAACGTGCTCGACGAGGTCGTCGACCGGGGCATCCTCGAGGTGCTGCCGCTCACGCACATCCGCGGACGATCGCTGCACGACGCCTTCGTGATCGTCGACGAGGCGCAGTCGCTCGAGCGCAACGTGCTGCTCACGGTGCTCAGCCGTATCGGCCAGAACTCGCGGGTCGTGCTCACCCACGACGTCGCCCAGCGCGACAACCTGCGCGTCGGCCGGCACGACGGCATCGCGAGCGTCATCGAGACGCTGAAGGACCACCCGCTGTTCGCGCACATCACGCTCACGCGCAGCGAGCGGTCGGCGATCGCGGCGCTGGTGTCGGAACTGCTCGACGGGGCCGAGCTGGCGTAGCGGGGCTCGCTCGGCGGGGCGGCGCACCGGGCCTCCCCGGGCGCTGGACCGCGGGCGTGGAAGCCGATGCCGCAGTGCGCGATGTCGGTGGAAGGCGGCACGATATCGGCATGCCTGCAGACAGCGCGCCCGCGAACGTGATCCGAGCCCTCTGGACGAGGATGCAGGCCAGGGACTGGGCGGGTGTGCGCGCACTGCTCGCCGACGAGCTCGTCGTCGAGTGGTTCGCCTCGCTCGAGCGCATCGTCGGCCCCGAGAACTTCGTCGCCGTCAATGCCGAATACCCCGAGGGGTGGTCGATCCGCATCATCTCGATCGTCGCCGACGGCGACCGGGTCGTCTCCGAGGTCGAGGTGCCGCACGAGGGCGTCGGCGTGTTCCGTGCCGCCTCCTTCTGGCGCGTGCGCGAGGGGCTGATCGTCGAGGGTCGCGAGTACTGGACGACGCGCGGCGGCGACGCGGCGCCCGAGTGGCGACGTCATCTGGTCGAGCCGATCGCCTGACGCAGGATGAGCACCCCGGCCCGTCCGCCGCGTCGGGTGGGCTCGACGAACATCGGTACGTGGAGCAGAAGAGTCGCTCAGAATAGGCCCTTGCGACGTCTATCTCGATATAGCAAGATCTGAAGCATGGATGACCTCCCACGCGTGACCGATGCCACGGCAGATGTGCTGCGCGTGCTGCTCGACGAATCCGGGCCGATCTGGGGCCTGGCCGTCGTGCGCGAGGCCGGGCGCAGGGCGGGTACGGTCTACCCGATCCTCGAACGTCTCGAGCGGGCGGGGTGGGTCGAGTCGGAGTGGGAGCGCGACAGCGCCCGCAGCGGGCCGCGCCGCCGGTACTACCGGCTGACGGCCGACGGCGCCCACGCGGCGCAGCGGGCGATCGCGCATCGCATCGCGAGCTCGCGCGCGGCGGCTCGACCGGTCGCGTCCGCGTCGCTCGCCCGGTCGGGGTCCGGGGCTCTCGCGTGAGCCGTCGTCCGTCGCGCGCGGCCGTGATCGCGATCGCCGCTGCGGTTCGGCTCCTCCCCGACGCCCGCCGCGACCGTTACCGTGAGGAATGGCTCGCCGATCTCGCGGGGGCGGATTCCGCAGGGGTCTCGCGCGCCCAGGTGATCGCGGGAGCGCTGCGCAGTGCCGCGGTTGTGCCGCGCACCCCCGAGACGTTCGGGGTGTCGGCACGGGGGCTCGCTCGGCGTCGGCTGCGCTGGGCGAGCGCCTTCGTCGTGGCAGCGTCCGTGATGATGCTCGGCGCCTTCTTGGTCCTGCCGGCGCTCGGTGAAGGGCTCGGCCGCGTGGCCGGTGCGGTGCTCGTGGCCCTCATCGCCGCGTGCGCGTCGGCGGGAACGTGCTGGGCGGCCTTCGCCGTCCACGGCGCGCTCGCCGGTCGGCGACCCGGCCTCCGCTGGGCGAGCACGATCGGCGTGGTCGTCGCCGTTCCGCTGGCCGTCGCGTCCGCCATGGCGATGCTGCTGCCGATGTCGATCATCGGGTTCATCGGCGGTCCGGTCGTCGCCGCACTCGCGGTCGGCCTGCCGATCGGCGCCGAGGCGGGCCTGCGCCGCACGACCCCCGGCCTGCCTGCACGCTTCGGCACCCGGGCCACGGCCTCGGTCGGGGCGGCCGCCGTCTTCTCCGCGGCCGTCGTCGGGGTCGCGCATGTGCTCGTGGTGAACCCGATGGCGAAGCTGCCGGGGCTCTCCCTCGACGAGATCTACCGGCAGATGGCAGCCCGCGGTGAATCGCCCCTGGGGGCCGCTGCCCCGGTCGTCGTCTGGGGTCTCGGGTGGGTGCTGCTCGCGCTCGTCTTCCTCGCAACCGCGCTGGTCGGGGATCGGGGACTCCTGCGGAATCTCGACGCCCGCCGCATCGCACGTGCGACGCTCGTCGCGCTTGCCTGCATCGGCTTCACGCAGTGGATCGCGGGGTTCGGCATGGGGATGTCGATCGCCGACGTGTTCTTCACTGACGGCACCGCCGCCTCGTCGATCGGCTCGGTCCTCGTCGTCGTCGGCACGACCGCCGGCGTCATCGCCGCGCTACGCGCACTCCCTCCGGGTTCAGGCACGGTGCCAGCGCCGCGCGCCAGGGCGTGACGCACGGCCGATCGTTGAGACGCCCTGCGCGCAGCCGACAACTGCGACCTGCGTCGGTTGCCGCCCTGCCTGCAGCGTGCTGACGCCCTGAGACCGATGCATCGGGCCGAAGACGACGGATGCCTCGTGCCGGCAGCCGGCACGAGGCATCCTCATCGGTGACGTTACTTCGCCTGCGGGGGGCGCGTCATCGAGAGCAGGTCGAGGGCCGAGTCGAGCTGCTCGACCGTCAGGTCGCCGCGCTCGACGTAGCCGAGGTCGATGACGGCCTCGCGCACCGTGATGCCCTTGGCGACCGAGTGCTTCGCGATCTTCGCGGCGGCCTCGTAGCCGATGAGCTTGTTGAGCGGCGTCACGATGGAGGGCGACATGCCGGCGAGGGCCGTCGCGCGCTCGACGTTCGCCTCGAGGCCGTCGATGGTCTTGTCGGCGAGGACGCGCACCGAGTTGGCGAGCAGGCGGATCGACTCGAGGAGCGCGGTGCCCATGACCGGGATCTGCACGTTGAGCTCGAACGCGCCCGAGGCGCCGCCCCACGCGATGGTCGCGTCGTTGCCGATGACCCGGGCGCACACCATGAGCACGGCCTCGGGCACGACCGGGTTGACCTTGCCGGGCATGATCGAGGAGCCCGGCTGCAGGTCGGGGATGTGCAATTCGCCGAGGCCGGTGTTCGGGCCCGAGCCCATCCAGCGCAGGTCGTTGGCGATCTTCGTGAGGCTCACCGCGATCGTGCGGAGCGCGCTCGACGCGTCGACGAGGCCGTCGCGGTTCGCCTGCGCTTCGAAGTGGTCGGCCGCCTCGGTGATCGGCAGCTCGGTCTCGGACTGCAGCAGCTCGATGACGAGCTGCGGGAAGCCGGCGGGGGTGTTGATGCCCGTGCCGACGGCGGTGCCGCCGAGCGGGACCTCGGCGACGCGGGGGAGCGCCGAGCGCACGCGCTCGATGCCGAGGCGCACCTGGCGGGCGTAGCCGCCGAACTCCTGGCCGAGGGTGACGGGCGTCGCGTCCATGAGGTGGGTGCGACCGGCCTTCACGACGCCGGCCCACAGCTCGGCCTTCGCCTCGAGGGCGACCGCGAGGTGGTCGAGCGCCGGGATGAGGTCGTCGATGAGCGCGGCCGTGACCGCGATGTGCACCGAGGTCGGGAACACGTCGTTCGACGACTGCGAGGCGTTGACGTGGTCGTTCGGGTGCACGGCGCTGCCGAGCTTCGAGGTCGCGAGCGTCGCGAGCACCTCGTTCATGTTCATGTTCGAGCTCGTGCCCGAGCCGGTCTGGTACACGTCGACCGGGAAGTGCTCGGTGAAGCCGTGTGCGCCCGAGATGACCTCGTCGGCGGCGGCCACGATCGCGTCGGCGATGCCCTGGTCGAGAACGCCGAGGCGCGCGTTGGCCTGCGCTGCCGCCTTCTTGATGCGGGCGAGCGCCTGGATCTGCTGGGGCTCGAGACCCGACCCCGCGATGGGGAAGTTCTCGACCGCGCGCTGCGTCTGCGCCCGGTACAGGGCCCGCGCGGGCACCCGCACCTCGCCCATCGTGTCGTGTTCGATGCGGTAGTCGGCGGCGTTGTCCACCACGGTGTGCTTCCCCTTTTCTGCGATGCCGGTGGGCCCGGCTGCGATGCCGGCGCGGCCGGCGAATGCCGCGCGCGGCGGCGTCAGATGCGACCGATGACGATGTCGGTCTCGACGCGACCTTCGAACAGTCGGTAGTTCGCGCCGACGATAGCCAGCGTACCTGCTGCGACCGCGTCGCTGATCATCTCGGAGCTCTCGACGAGCTCGGTGACGGTGTTGCGCAGGTGCTCACGACCGACGAACGCGGTGTCGACATGGCTCGGCTCGATCGGGCCGTCGCCGCCGGCGACCTTGCGCACCGCGGGGACGATCTTCTCGACGAGACCCGCGATGTGAGGCGGCAGCGGCGCGGCGTCGGGCGCCTGCGAGTCGATCGCGGCGCGCACCGCCCCGCACTCGTCGTGTGCCAGCACGATGATGACCGGCACGTCGAGGATGCCCACGGCGTACTCGAGCGAGCCGAGGGCCGACGGCGTCACCACCTGGCCGGCGTTGCGCACGACGAACGCGTCGCCGAGACCGACATCGAAGATGATCTCGGCGGCGAGGCGCGAGTCGCTGCAGCCGAAGATCGCCACGATGGGCCGCTGGGCGTGCGCGAGCGAGCCGCGGTGGTCGATGTCCTGGCGGGGGTGCTCGGGCTCGCCGGCGATGAAGCGCTCGTTGCCCCGGCGCAACTCGCGCCACGTGGCGGCCGGAGTGTCGGGACGGGCGGTGGGCGCATCGTTCGGCTGCTCGGTCACGTGGCTCCTCGTGGTCTAGTCCTGCGCCTCGATCGTCGGCGTGATCGCCGTGGCGAAGGTGGCGAACTCTTCGGGGGTGGCCGTGCCGAGCAGCACGAAGGTGCTGCCGCCCGACTCGGTGGTCAGTGCGTACCGCGCGTTGCCGACGTCGGCGTCGGTCTTGCGGTTGTCGTAGATGGTCCAGTCGACGCCGTCGATGTTCACGGTCCCCGTCGCGAGGGTGCGCGCGAGCTGGTTCGCGACCCAGGTCGGGTTCGCGTCGAAGCCCTGGTACAGGCCGAGGTACTCGTCGCTCGGCGTGAGATAGCCCGCGTACCAGGCGGTGACGTCGTCGGTCTTGTCGGTACGCAGCTCGGCGGCGTTGGCGCGCCAGCCCTCGGGCAGCTCGGGCACGGCGATCGGCTCGTCGCGGACCGCCTGCACCTGCTCGGCGACGGCGGAGACGTCGATGTCGCGATCGATCGGGGTGTCGCTGCGCGGCACCATGAGCACGATCACGACGACGATCGCGAGGCTCGCGCCGAGCGCGAGCACGAGGTTCTTGAGGGTCTGGCGCTGCCGGTGCTTGAGCGAGGCGTCGGCCTTGCGGGCGGCCGTCTCGGCCGGGGTCTCGGGGCGGCCGAGCTCGGCGACGACCCGTGGTGCGCGTTCGGCCATCAGCGCTCGTCGCCTTCGGGGTCGGCCGAGTCGCGACCCGACAGGGATGCCGCGGCGCCGGCCCGCGCCGCGTCGAGGCGTGCCTTCGCGCCGATGAGCCACTCCTCGCAGCGGGCCGCGAGGGCCTCGCCGCGCTCCCACAGCGCGAGCGACTGCTCGAGCGTGGCCGAACCCTGCTCGAGCTCGCCGACGACGCGCACGAGCTCGTCGCGCGCCTGCTCGTAGCTCAGCTCGGCGACATCGGGGGTGGAGGGCATGGGGCCCATTCTATTCGCCGCCGCCGACCGGCTCGGTCGCGCCCGCGTCGCCCGATCGGGCCGGCGCCGGCGCCTCGCCCTCGGATCTCGCCGAGATGGCGCCGGCGGCGAGCGTCACCGTGAGCGCTGCGCCGACGGGCGCGGCGGCCGGCGAGGTCACGACGTGCCCGTCGGCACCCTGCACGATCGCGTACCCGCGGTCGAGCGTCGCCTGCGGCGACAACGCCCGGAGGTGACCGCGGAGCTCGCCGATCCGGTGCGTCTGCCGTTCGATGGAACGCTCGACGAGCTCGACGCCGCGTGCGACCCAGCGCGTGAGGTCTTCGGCCCGGCGGTCGACGATCCACGAGGTGTCGGCGAGCGCCGGGCGAGAACGCAGGTGTCCGACGCGGTCGATCTCGTGGGCGACCAGCGTGCGCAGGCGGAGTGCGATGCGGGCGCGGGCCTGCTCGACGCGCAGCAGTTCTTCGCCGACGTCGGGCACGACGCGCTTGGCCGCGTCGGTCGGGGTCGAGGCGCGCAGGTCGGCGACCTCGTCGAGCAGGGGTCGGTCGGCCTCGTGCCCGATGGCGCTCACTATGGGGGTCGTCGCCTCGGCGGCGGCGCGCACGACCCGTTCGTCGCTGAAGCCGAGCAGGTTCTGGAAGTCGCCGCCGCCGCGCGCGACGATGATGACCTCGACGTCGGGGTCGGCGTCGAGGCGCCGGATCGCCGAGACGACCTCGCTCGCGGTGCGGTCGCCCTGCACGGCCGCGTGCACGACGCGGAACTCGACGGCCGGCCAGCGAAGCCGCGCGTTGCGCAGCACGTCCTTCTCGGCGTCGCTGTCTCTGCCGGTGACGAGCCCGACGACGCCCGGGAGGAACGGCAGCCGGCGCTTGCGATCGAGGTCGAAGAGTCCTTCGGCGGCGAGCTGGGCTCGCAGACGCTCGAGTCGCTCGAGCAGGTCGCCGAGGCCGACGTGCTTCATCTCGAAGACCTGCATCGACAGCGAGCCGCCCTTGACCCACCAGTTCGGCTTCACGAGGGCGACGACGCGGTCGCCCTGCTTGAACTCCTCGCCGAGTCGAGCCCTGACCGACGACCAGATCTGGAACGAGACCGTCGCGTCGGCGTCGAGGTCCTTCAGCTTGCCGTAGACGTTGCCGCCCGACACGCCCCACTGGGTGAGCTCGCCCTCGACCCACACCGTTCCGAGACGATCGATGTACTGCTTGAGCTTGCCCGAGAGGAGAGCGACCGGCCACGGCGCCTCGCGTGTCGCCGGAGCATCCGTCACCGTGGCCTCCCAGCCGCCCGCCTGCGTGCGCCGCGTAGACTCGGCATCGTGACGAGCTTGACTGATGCCCCGCGGATCGGCCTTGGCATGCCCAGAATCCCGAGCGTGCGCGGCCGGCTCAAGGATAACCCGGTCGACCGACCCAAGCGCGTGCTGCTCGCGGCGCCCCGAGGCTACTGCGCCGGTGTCGACCGCGCGGTGATCGCGGTCGAGAAGGCCCTCGAGCACTACGGCGCACCGGTGTACGTGCGCAAGCAGATCGTGCACAACATCCACGTCGTCACCGAGCTCGAGAAGCAGGGGGCGATCTTCGTCGACGAGGTCGACGAGGTGCCCGAGGGCGCCCACATCGTGTTCAGCGCCCACGGCGTCGCGCCCGCCGTCGTGAACGCCGCGTCCGACCGCGGCCTGCACGCGATCGATGCGACCTGTCCGCTGGTCACGAAGGTGCACCGCGAGGCCGTGCGGTTCGCGCGCGACGACTTCGAGATCCTGCTCATCGGCCACGAGGGCCACGAAGAGGTCGAGGGCACCGCCGGCGAGGCGCCAGATCACGTCACCCTCGTGAACAGCCCCGACGACGTGCCCAACATCGAGGTGCGCGACCCCGACAAGGTCGTGTGGCTCTCGCAGACGACGCTCTCGGTCGACGAGACGATGGAGACGGTGCGGCGCCTGCGCGAACGGTTCCCGAATCTGCAGGACCCGCCCAGCGACGACATCTGCTACGCCACCCAGAATCGCCAGGTCGCGATCAAGAAGGTCGCGCAGGAGGCCGAGCTCGTGATCGTCGTCGGTTCGGCGAACTCGTCGAACAGCGTGCGCCTCGTCGAGGTCGCGCTCGAGAACGGGGCCAAGGCGGCGTACCGGGTCGACTACTCGAGCGAGATCCGCCAGGAGTGGCTCGACGGGGTCGCCACGGTCGGCGTCACGAGCGGCGCCTCGGTGCCCGAGGGTCTCGTGAAAGAAGTGCTGCTCGAGCTCGCCGACGCCGGGTACGCCGAGGTCGACGAGGTGAAGACGGCCGAGGAGGACCTCATGTTCTCGCTGCCGAAGGAGCTCCGCAAGGACCTCCAGGGCAATCGCGACGCGCGTGCGCTCGGAGGCCGCAACCGCGCCGCCGACGCCTGACGCGAGCCCCGATCAGCCCGCCGTCGCGGCGACGGGCTCGCGGCGACCCGCCGACGCCGCCTCGAGCGTGAGTGCGGCGGCGACGATCGCGATGACCGCGGCGAGCTGGGCCGCGCCCGAGGCCAACGCGCCGAGCGGCGCGGTCGCGAGGGCGACGGCCGCGGCACCGAGCCGCCACGCGATCGGGCCGAGCGAGAGCGTGCGCCGATAGGCGGCGTCGGCGACGAGGTACACCGCCGTGCCGCCCGCGACGAGCCAGGCGCCGGATGGCTCGGCCGGGGCGAAGGCATGGCCGAGCAGCTCGTGCAGGCCCGCCGCGAGCAGCACGAGGCCGAAGATCATCGCGAGGTGCTCGAGGTAGAAGGCGACGAGGGCGAGGCGGGTGCGCGCCTCGGCCGGCGCCTCGGCGATCGCCCGCTCCGCGCGTTCGTCGTCACCGGTGAAGTAGCACCACCACAGTGCGGCGACGAGCCCGACCGCGAGCACCGCGCCGACGATGAGCGCCGGCTCGATCTCGTGGCCGGTCGCGCCGACGCCCACCGAGACGATCGACTCGCCGAAGGCGATGATCATGACGAGCCCGTGCCGCTCGACGAAGTGCGTCGCGCCCGGGTCGAACCCGCCGCGCGAGCTCAGCGCGGCGGAGATGAAGAAGGCGGCGAACGGCAGGGTGAAGAGCAGCCAGTCGAGCGGGCCCTCGACGAAGCCCGAGCACACGAGCAGCACGCCGACGAGCACGTTCGACGGTCCGACGACGAGCATGCGTCGCGCGGCGGCGCGGCCGCCCCGGTGGATGAACAGGGCGGCGTGGATCACGGCGACGACGATGTAGCTCGCGCCGAACAGCACGCCGGTCGCGCCGAACGCCTCGGGGATCGCCAGCGACATGACGAGGAACGCCGCCATCGCGCCGATGAGCGCGATGCGCACGAACGCGGTGTCGGGCGCGGCCTGGTTCGTGAGCCAGGCGAACGCGTCGTACATCCACCACACGAGGCCGAGCACGAGCGCGGCCTGCGCGATGCCGGTGACGTCGGGCTGATGCACGACGATCTCGGCGACGCGGCTGATGGTGAAGACGAAGACGAGGTCGAAGAGGAGCTCGACCGTCGAGACCCGTGAGGCGATGCGGGCGATGCGGTCGGCGGGGAGGTCGCGGCTCGGCACGTCGCCACGGTAGCGCAGGCGCGGCCGCCGGGTCGCTCGCCCTCGGCGAACATGATGTGAGTGAGCGCTCACTCAGTGCTACGCTCGCGCTCATGTCCACCATGCCGCCCGCCCAGGCATCGACCCCGCCGCCGACCAGGCAGGGCCGGGCCAAGCCGATGTCCGTCGACGACCGGCGGGCCGCGATCGCCGCGGCCACCGTGCCCCTGCTCTCGCAGTACGGTCGCGACGTCACGACCCGGCAGATCGCGGAGGCGGCCGGCGTCGCCGAGGGCACGCTCTTCCGCGTGTTCGACAACAAGGAGGCGATCATCGACGCGGCCGTCGAGGTGTTCCTCGACCCCGAGCCGTTCCGCGAGGCGCTGCGCCGCATCGACCCGGGCCTGCCGCTCGACCTCAAGATGCGCCTCGTCATCGACCGCTTCCAGGACCGCTTCAGCGGCATCTTCGGCGTCTTCGCCGCGCTCGGCGCCCGGCCGCGCCCGCCGCAGTCGATCGACCCCGGCGCGATCGTCGCCATCTTCGAGCACCTGCTCGCGCCCGAGCTCGAACGACTGCGGGTGCCGCCCGCCGACGTGTTCGCGTTCGTGCGCATCATCGCGTTCTCGTCGGCGATGCCGCAGTTCGCCCAGACCACCGGCCTCGACTCCGACCGGCTCGCCGACCTCATCGTGCACGGCATCATCGGCCGGCGCGACACCGCCGCCGAGGCATCCGCCGCGCCCGCAGACCACCCCGCCACCCGAACCGCCGCCCCGAGGGGAACCGAACCATGCTGCTGAAACTGCTGCGAACGTACCTGCGCCCGTACCGCTGGCTCGTCGCCGCCGTGATCTTCTTCCAGCTCGTGCAGTCGATCGCATCGCTGTACCTGCCGAGCCTCAACGCCGACATCATCGACGACGGCGTCGCCACCGGCGACACGGGCTTCATCCTCTCGACCGGCGCGGTCATGCTCGGCATCACGCTCGTGCAGGTCGCCGCCTCGATCACGGCGGTCTACTTCGGTGCGAAGACCGCCATGGGCCTCGGGCGCGACGTGCGCCGCTCGGTGTTCCGCCGGGTCGCCGACTTCAGCGAGCAGGAGGTGTCGCGATTCGGGGCTCCGAGCCTCATCACCCGCTCGACGAACGACGTGCAGCAGGTGCAGATGCTCGTGCTCATGAGCTGCACCATCCTCGTCTCTGCGCCCATCCTCGCGATCGGCGGCGTGATCATGGCGCTCAAGGAGGACCTCGCGCTGTCGTGGATCATGGTCGTCGCCGTACCCGTGCTGCTCATCTCGGTCGGGCTCATCATCAGCCGCATGGTGCCGCTCTTCCAGTCGATGCAGCGCAAGATCGACGGCGTCAACCGCGTGCTGCGCGAGCAGCTGACCGGTATCCGCGTCATCCGCGCGTTCGTGCGCGAAGGCGTCGAGTCGGAGCGCTTCGACGACGCCAACGACGCGCTCACCGACACGGCGCTGAAGGCCGGCCGGCTGTTCGCGCTCGTCTTCCCGATCGTCATGCTCGTGCTCAACCTCTCGAGCATCGCCGTGCTGTGGTTCGGCGCGTTCCGCGTCGAGGACGGGTCGATGCAGGTCGGGTCGCTCACGGCGTTCCTCAGCTACCTCATCCAGATCCTGATGGCGGTCATGATGGCGACGATGATCGCGTTCCTGCTGCCGCGCGCGGTCGTCTCGGCCGGCCGCATCGGCGAGGTCCTCGAGACCGAGTCGACGGTGCACGACCCGGTGCAGCCGGTCATCGCGCTCACGGCGCCGGGCACCGTCGAGTTCCGGGGCGTGAGCTTCGCCTACCCGGGAGCCGAGGCACCCGTGCTGCACGACCTCAGCTTCACGGCCCGCCCCGGCGAGGTGACCGCGATCATCGGCTCGACGGGCGTCGGCAAGACGACGATCGTGAACCTCGCCGCTCGGCTCTTCGACGCGACGAGCGGCAGCGTGCTCGTCGGCGGCGTCGACGTGCGCGATCTCGACCCCGAGCTGCTCAACGCGCAGTTCGCCCTCGTGCCCCAGAAGCCCTACCTGTTCGCCGGGACCGTCGGCTCGACCCTCAGGTACGGCGACCCGGATGCCTCGGACGACGAGCTGTGGGCGGCGCTCGAGACCGCCCAGGGGCGCGACTTCGTCGCCGCCATGCCGGGCGGCCTCGACGCCCCCATCGCGCAGGGCGGCACGAACGTGTCGGGCGGTCAGCGGCAGCGCCTCTCGATCGCGAGGGCGCTCGTGAAGCGACCGCCGATCTACCTCTTCGACGACTCGTTCTCGGCGCTCGACACCGCGACCGACCAGCGGCTCCGCGCCGCACTCCAGCGCGACGTCGCCGACGCCACGATGATCGTCGTCGCGCAGCGCGTCGCGACGATCACGGGCGCCGACCAGATCCTCGTCGTCGAAGACGGCCGCATCACCGCTCGCGGCACCCATGACGAGCTGCTCGAGACCTCGCAGGCGTACGCCGAGATCGTCGAGAGCCAGCTGAGCGCAGAGGAGGCGGCAGCGTGAGCGAGCAGAAGACCGAGGCGGCGGCGACGCCGCGCCCGCCGGTGCGTCGCGGGCCGATGGGCGGCGGCCCGATGGCGGGCATGGGCATGCCCGCCGAGAAGTCGATGAACTTCGGCCCGAGCGCGAAGCGGCTCATCGGGCGGCTGAAGCCGGAGCGTGAACTCGTCGTGTTCGTCATCCTGCTCGGCGTCGTGAGCGTCGTGTTCAGCGTGCTGGGCCCGAAGATCCTCGGCCAGGCGACGAACATCATCTTCGAGGGGTTCGTCTCGCTGCAGATGCCCGCGGGAGTCACCCAGCAGCAGGTCGTCGACCAGTTGCGCGCCTCGGGCGACACCCAGCAGGCCGACATGATCGCGTCGATGCAGAACATCGTGCCGGGGCAGGGCATCGACTTCGCCGCGCTCGCCGCGGTGCTCGGACTCGTGCTGCTGCTCTACGTGCTCGCCTCGCTGTTCGGCTGGGCGCAGGCGTATGTGCTGAACGGCGTGACGCAGCGCACGGTCTACCGGCTGCGCCGCGAGGTCGAGGAGAAGATCCACCGGCTTCCGCTGTCGTACTTCGACAAGATGCAGCGCGGCGAACTGCTCTCGCGGGTGACGAACGACATCGACAACATCTCGCAGACCCTGCAGCAGACGATGAGCCAGCTGCTCACGTCGCTCCTCACGGTCGTCGGCGTGCTCGTCATGATGTTCGTCATCTCGCCGCTGCTCGCGGTGATCGCGCTCGTGACGATCCCGTTGACCCTGCTCATCACGACGATCATCGCGAAGCGGTCGCAGAAGCAGTTCATCGCCCAGTGGACGCACACGGGCACGCTCAACGCCCGCATCGAGGAGGCCTACTCGGGCCACGCCCTCGTGCGCGTCTTCGGGCGGCGCCACGAGATCGAGCAGTCGTTCGACGAGAAGAACGAGGAGCTCTACACGGCGAGCTTCGGCGCCCAGTTCGTGAGCGGCATCATCATGCCCGCCATGATGTTCGTCGGCAACCTCGTCTACGTCGCGATCGCCGTCGTCGGCGGGCTCATGGTCGCCGGCGGCTCGATCTCGCTCGGCGACGTGCAGGCGTTCATCCAGTACTCGCGCCAGTTCACGCAGCCGCTCAGCCAGCTCGGCTCCATGGCGAACCTGCTGCAGTCGGGCGTCGCAAGCGCCGAGCGCGTGTTCGAGCTGCTCGACGCCGACGAGCAGGTGGCCGACCCCGAAGAGCCCGAGGTGCCCGAGGCCGCGCCCGGCGAGGCGTCCGGTCGCCTGGTGTTCGAGGACGTGTCGTTCAGCTACGACCCCGGGAAGCCGCTCATCGAGCACCTCTCGCTGACCGCAGAGCCCGGGCAGTCGATCGCGATCGTCGGGCCGACCGGCGCCGGCAAGACGACGCTCGTGAACCTCATCATGCGGTTCTACGAGCTCGACGCCGGGCGAATCACGCTCGACGGCGTCGACATCACGCGCATGACGCGCGACGAGCTGCGCGGGCGCATGGGCATGGTGCTGCAGGACACGTGGCTGTTCTCGGGCACCATCCGCGAGAACATCGCCTACGGCCGGCCGGATGCCTCGGAGGAGGAGATCCTCGAGGCAGCCCGCGCGACCTACGTCGACCGATTCGTGCGCACGCTGCCCGACGGGTACGACACCGTGCTCGACGACGAGGCCTCCAACCTCTCGGCGGGCGAGCGTCAGCTCGTCACGATCGCGCGTGCGTTCCTCGCGCAGCCGGCCGTGCTGATCCTCGACGAGGCGACGAGCTCGGTCGACACCCGTACCGAGCTGCTGCTGCAGCACGCGATGAACGCGCTGCGCGCCGACCGCACGTCGTTCGTGATCGCGCACCGGCTGTCGACGATCCGCGACGCCGACCTGATCCTCGTGATGGAGTCGGGCCGCATCGTCGAGCAGGGCACGCACTCGGGTCTGCTCGCCGCGGGCGGTGCGTACGCGCGGCTCTACCAGGCCCAGTTCGCGGCGCCGGTCGACGGCGAGGAGGAGACGGCCCGCGAGGACGAGCGCGACGCGGAGGCGGTGGAGTCGGCGACCGCCGAACCTGAGACGGGCGCGATCGAGGCGCTCGGGTAGGGGAGGGGCGGATACGCCGCGGCGCCCGTCAGGGGGTCGCCGTCGGAATCGTCAGGAAGAACTCGGCGAAGGCCGGATCGCTGAACGCCACCACGTAGGTCACGATCATCACGACGATGAACGCGACGACGCCGGCGAGCAGCGGGATCCACCACGAGCTGGTGCCGGCCCGCATGCGTGCGCGCGACCAGACGAGTGCCCCGAACCAGAGTGCGAGCTGCGCGATCACGCCGACGGCGATCGCGATGGGCGTCACGGGCCCGGCGTTGAACTCGGTCGGCGGCGTGGTGCCGAGCATCGAGGCCGTCAGTTGCAGCGACTGGAGCATGCTCGACGGCAGGGAGACGAGCGAGAGCACGTTGTAGACGGCGCCCATCGCGCCGAAGACGAGGAGCGCGACCGTCCAGGCGCGGTCGGTCGGCCGGGCGACCGCGCCGGGCCGGGCGTACGCCGGGACGGGGGCGCCGGCGGAGCGTGCCGAACCGGCTGCCGGGCCGGCAGCGTCGGGCGCGTGGTTCGTGCCGGCCGAGTGGGGGTCGGCGGGCGGCTGCCAGGTCCACCCCTCCGGGGCGTACTCGCCGTATCTCGGACGAGGCCGCTCGTCGGCGGACGGCGTGACCGGCGGCTGCGGGGCAGCGGCACCGGCCACGGCGTCGTCGGGCGTACGAGCGGCCTCGTCGGGAGTCATCCGGTGCCCTACGCGGTGATCGACTGGCCGGCGGACCCGAGCTGACGGGTCGACTCACCCACGCGCACGGCCATCGCCGACTCGGCGACCTTGCCCCACGCCCGCGGGTCGTACTGCTTCTTGTTGCCGACCGAACCGTCGACCTTCAGCACGCCGTCGTAGTTCTGGAACATGTAGCCGGCGATCGAACGCGTGAACGCGTACTGCGTGTCGGTGTCGATGTTCATCTTCACGACGCCGTTCGCAACGGCTTCGGCGATCTCGGCGTCGGTCGAGCCCGAACCGCCGTGGAAGACGAGGTCGAGCGGCTTCTCACCGGTGCCGTACTTGGCGGCGAGGCCGTCCTGGATCTCCTTGAGGAGCGCAGGACGCAGCTTCACGTTGCCCGGTGCGTAGACGCCGTGCACGTTGCCGAAGGTGAGGGCGGCCATGTAGCGGCCCTGCTCGCCGAGGCCGAGCGCCTCGACCGTCGCGATCGCGTCCTCGAGGGTCGTGTAGAGCGCCTCGTTGGAGCCCTCGTGCTTGACGCCGTCCTCCTCGCCGCCGACGACGCCGATCTCGACTTCGAGGATCGCGTTGATCGCCTTCATGCGGGGGAGGATCTCCTTCGCGATGTCGAGGTTCTCGGTGAGCGGCACGGCCGAGCCGTCCCACATGTGCGACTGGAAGATGGGGTTGCGACCCGCCTTCACCTCGGCCTCGGAGGCCTCGATGAGCGGGAAGACGAAGTCGGCGAGCGCCGGCTTCGGGCAGTGGTCGGTGTGGAGGGCCACGGTGACGGGGTACGACTTCGCGACCTCGTGCGCGAAGCGCGCGAAGGCGAGGGCGCCCGTCGCCCGGGCCTTCACGGTGTGGCCGGCGAAGTAGTCGGCGCCGCCCGTCGTGACCTGGATGATGCCGTCCGAACCCGCCTCGGTGAGGCCCTGGAGCACCGCGTTCAGGGTCTGCGAGCTCGAGACGTTGAAGGCGGGGAACGCGAAGCCCTTGGCCTTCGCGGTGTCCAGCATCTCGGCGTACTGCTCGGGGGTGGCGATGGGCATGGTGCTCCTTCGATGACGACAGTGGGTTCGGCACGAGTCTAACGACTCGCGAGCAAGGCTCAGATGTTGATGACCTGCGGCGCGCGGCGGACGATGAACGGCGGGCAGGATGGGCTCATGACTTCGTCGCTCGTGCCCGCCGTCGCGCGGGCCGCCGCCGCCTGCCTGCCCCTCATCGGCTCCGGCGACGGCCACGCGGTCGACGCCGCGGCGGTCGCCGCGATGCGCGCCGCGCTCGCCGACGTGCCGTTCGACGGGAGGGTCGTCGTCGGCGAGGGGGAGAAGGACGGTGCGCCGATGCTGCACCTGGGGGAGCGGTTCGGTCGTGCACGGCCGGGCGACCCGGCGATCGACCTCGCCGTCGATCCGGTCGACGGCACCCGGCTCGCCGCCGCCGGTCGCCCCGGTGCGATGGCGGTCATCGCGGTGGCACCGCGCGGCGGACTGTTCGATCTCGGGCCGGCGCGCTACCTCGAGAAGCTCGTCACGTGGGTGCCCGGCATCACGGCGCCGGATGCCTCGGAGGGAGGCATCGCGGGCGCGGTCGTGCGGGTCGTGACCGCCGCCGCGGCGCGGCGCGGTGTCGCGCCGGACGAGGTGCTGGTCGCCGTGCAGGATCGACCTCGCAATCGGCCGTACGCCGAGGCGGTCGAAGCAGCGGGCGGTCGGGTCGAGCTGTTCGAGCACGGCGACGTCGAGCTGAGCCTCCGGGCGCTGCACGGCCGGTCGTCCGCATCGCGCACCGACGGCGAACAGGGTGGAATCGCCGGCCTCGACGCGGTGGTCGGCATCGGCGGGGCGCCCGAGGGCGTCATCGTGGCGACCGGCGCACGTGCACTCGGCGGTTCGATGCTGGCCCGGTTCGCGCCGCAGTCGGAGCGCGAGCGGGTCGGCGTGCTCGCCCACCTCGCGGGCCTCCGCCCGATCGACGACGTCGTGGCTCTCGACGTCCTCTGCGCCGCGCCGGTCGAGGCCGTCGACCTGCTCCTCGCCGCGGTCACGGACTGCGAGATCGGCGTCTCGCTGCCGGGCGTGCTGGCGATGCCGGGTGGGGCACGGGTGCACCGCTGGTCGACCTCCGAACGCGTGGCCGGGTGGGTCGACTTGCTCGACGGTTAAGAATCGTCGAACTTGCGCGCCGTGGGCCGCCGAATTTCATCGGATGGCGCGGTCGGCTCGTTAGGCTCGAAACGGCGGGATCACCGCCGATCGGCGCGCCGCGGCACGACCACGGCGCAGACGCGTCCTGGAGGACCCCGCTCATGAGCAACGAAGCCAGCCTGTTCCACCACCCCGATCGCAACCTCGCGCTCGAGCTCGTGCGGGCGACTGAGGCGGCAGCGATCCGGGCGGTGCCGTGGATCGGCAAGGGCGACAAGAACGCGGCCGACGGCGCGGCCGTCGACGCGATGCGCGCGTTCCTCTCGACCGTCGACTTCGACGGCGTCATCGTGATCGGCGAGGGTGAGAAGGACGAGGCGCCGATGCTCTTCAACGGCGAGCGCGTCGGCTCGGGCAACGGACCGGCCTGCGACATCGCCGTCGACCCGATCGACGGCACCTCGCTCACGGCCGCGGGCCGATCGCACGCGCTGTCGGTGCTCGCCGTGTCGGACCGTGGCACGATGCTCGACGCCTCGAGCGTGTTCTACATGGACAAGATCGTGACCGGGCCTGCGGGCCACGGGGTCGTCGACATCCGCAAGCCCATCGGTGACAACATCCGTGCGCTGGCCGCGGCGCTCGGCAAGGACGTCGGAGACATCCTCGTCGCGGTGCTCGACCGCCCGCGCCACGAGCAGCTCATCGCCGACATCCGCGCGGCGGGCGCCGGCACCCGCCTCATCCTCGACGGCGACGTCGCGGGCGGCATCAACGCGGCCCGCAGCGGCAGCCGCATCGACATGTGCGTCGGCATCGGCGGCAGCCCCGAGGGCATCACGACGGCCTGCGCCGTCAAGGCGCTCGGCGGCTTCATGCAGGGCCGGCTGGCGCCGAAGGACGACGCCGAGCGCGAGCGGGGCATCGCCGCCGGCCTCGACGTCGACGCGGTGCTCGAGATCGACGACATGGTGCGCGGCGACAACACCTTCTTCGTCGCGACCGGCGTCACCGACGGCGCGCTCGTCGCCGGCGTGAAGCGCGAGGGCGACTACATCGTCACCGAGTCGGTCGTGCTGCGCTCGAAGTCGGGAACGCTGCGGCGGATCCAGGCGGAGCACCTCGCCTCGAAGTGGCTCGACGAGGACTGAGACGCGTCAGGGCGCGTTCCCTCGCTCCGGGGGCTTTCCCGCAGGTCGGAGTTCGGCAGGGCTCTCGAGTTGCGGGAGTGCGCCCCGAACGAGTTCGCGCGGGAGCGCAGCGCATCGTGCGCTCCGCACGGCCTTGCCGCGGTGCACGGGACCTGCGAGGCTCGGCGCGGGGTGTCCGCACGCTGCGTGCACTCGACCCGAGGGGGAGCCATGGTGCAGATGCTGGACGCGTTTCCGGGACTCGCGGTCGACGACATCGACGCGGCGCGGAACTTCTACCGTGACGTGATCGGGCTCGATGTCGCCGATGACATGGGCGGTCTTCGCCTGACGCTGCCGTCGGGCCAGACCTTGTTCGTGTACGGCAAGCCCGATCACGAACCCGCCGGCTTCACGGTGCTGAACTTCGTCGTCGCGGACGTCGACGCCGCAGCCGACGAGCTCAACGCCGCCGGTGTGGTGACGAAGATCTACGCGGGCGACCTGGACTACGGAACCGATGAGCGCGGCATCGCGCACGGCCGCGAGGCAGGGACGGGACCCGACATCTGCTGGTTCCGCGACCCCGCGGGGAACGTGCTCAGCGTGCTGCAGCCCTGAGACGCCCGCGTCGGCGCTACGTGCGCGCGCTCGCGCCGCTGCGCTCGCGCGACGGGTCGATGCCCGCCGGCGACCGCGCGCTCGTGCAACGCACGCCGCCGTCGGACCGCGTCAGTTCGAGGCTGAACGGACCTCGGGGTCGATGTCGGCGCCTTCGAAGGCGTCATCGAGCGGAAGCAGCGCGTCGTCGCCCTCGTCGAAGGCGGTGGTCGGCGTGGCGCGGTCGACCGCTTCGCTCGCGGCGACCGGGGCCGCGTGGTCGTCACTCTGGATCGGGTCGTCGGCGACCGGGGCGGGGACGGCCGCCTCACCCTCGGTCAGTTCGGGCGAGGTGAGGCGACGCGGCGACTCGTGGATCGACTGCGGCTCGGCGACGGACACGAGCTTCGCCTCGTTGATGCCCGGGAACTGGCGTGCGGTCACGAGCACCCTCGACTCGAGCGAGCTCGCGAACTTGTTGTAGCTGTCGACCGTGCGCTCGATCGCCTTGCGCAGACCGTCGGCGTGACCGGCGAGCACGCCGATGCGCTGGTAGAGGGTGTTGCCGAGGTCGAACAGCTTCTTCGCTTCGTCGGAGACGGCCTGCTGCTGCCACGCGTAGTCGATCGTCTTGAGCACCGCGAACAGGTTGACGGGCGACGCGAGGGCGACCCGACGTTCGAAGGCGTAGTTGAGGAGCGTGGCGTCGGCCTCGAGCGCGGCGGAGAGCAGCGACTCGTTCGGGATGAACGCGATCACGAACTCGGGCGAGGCGTCGAAGCCCTGCCAGTACGTCTTCTTCGAGAGCGCGTCGATGTGCAGGCGAACCGCCTTGACGTGCCGTTCGATGAGCGACTTGCGGCGCGCCGCCTCTTCGCCCACGGCCGTCTCGGGGATCGAGGACGCCTCGATGTAGTGCTCGAGCGGCACCTTCGAGTCGAGCGGGATGTACTTGCCGCCGGGGAGGTAGACGACCATGTCGGGACGCCCACGGCCCGCATCGGTCGAGATCGAGTGCTGCACACCGAAATCGACGTGCTCGAGCAGGCCCGCGGCCTCGACCACCCGGCGCAGCTGCGTCTCGCCCCAGACTCCGCGCGTGCTGTTGGAGCGCAGGGCGCTCGCGAGCGACTCGGTCGTCGCCCGCAGCCGCTCGTCGGCGGCCTGGGCCTGCTTGAGCTGCTCGGCCAGCGAGCCGTATTGGGAGCTGCGCTGCTGCTCGAGCTCCGAGACCTTCTGCTGCATGCTCGCGAGCGTCTCGCGCACGGGGCTCAGCGCCTGCAGCACCGCGCTCTCGCGCTTCTCGCGCTCGGCCCGCTCGGCCTGGTCGGCCCGCTGCTGCTCGGCCGCATCGCGCTGCTGCGCCCGCTGCTGGTCGAGCTGCTCGCGCAGCCCGTCGACGGCGGCCGACGCGGCGGCGAGGTCGGCGCGCAGCTCGGCCTGGGTCTGCTGCTCGGCCGCGACGGCGCGAGCGAGCGCGGCTTCGCCCGCGGCCCGGAGCTCGACGAGCTCGCGCTCGTGCCGCGCGGCGACGAGCGCGGGGTCTTCGACGACCGTCGCTTCGACCGGTGACCCGGCGGCGCGTCGCTGCGCGAGGAACCACGCGCCGAGCGCGCCGAGCGCGATGCCGACGACGAGGCCGATGATGAGCAGCAGGATCTCCATGCCACGAGTGTCGCAGGGGCCGCCGACATCGGGGGCGAGGCGCTCGGGGGAGCGGGGTCTCGACGCCGATGGTCGCGGTGGTCTCGATACGGCGCAGCGCGCCTACTCGACCGCCGGAGCCCGCACGGACGCCGGCCGCGCCGCGCCGAGCATGCCGACGCGCACGCCCGTGATGCGCGCGAGCGCATCGAGGTCGTCGGCGTCGTGCCGCTGCGCGGCGTGCGCCATGATCGCCGCGCACGCCGCGGCGTCGTCGAGGGCGTTGTGGTGCGAGAAGTCCTCGAAGCCCGCGGCCATCGCCGCGACGGGCAGGCGGTAGGAGTCGAGGTGGTACGTCTTGCGGGCGACCTGCAGGCTGCAGAGGTAGCGGTGGGAGGGCGCCTCGAGGCCGAAGGCCTCGCTCGTCTTCGCGATCACGCCCATGTCGAAGGTCGCGTTGTGGGCGACCAGCCAGTCGTCGCCCGTGAACTCGCGGAACTCGTCGAGGCGCGCGGCCCAGCCCGAGGCGTCCGCGACCATGTCGGGCGTGATGCCGTGGATGCGGACGTTCCACTCGTTGAACTCGTCGTGGGGGAACGGGGGGCGCAGCAGCCAGTACGCCCGGTCGACGACGCGCCCGTCGCGTACCTTGACCAGCCCGACCGAACAGGCCGAGGCGCCGGAGGAGTTCGCGGTCTCGAAGTCGATGGCGGTGAAATCCACTGGCATGCGGGCATCGTCGCACGGCCCGCCGACGGTTGACGGATGCCTCGCCGCGGGCATGGAATGGGGACCATGAATCCCCTCGGCCCCGAGAACGAGCATGCCGCGCGATCGTTCGGCTCCGCGGCATCCGTGTATCACGCGGCCAGGCCGGGCTACCCCGCTGAGGCGGTCGCGTGGCTCGTGGGCGATGCGAAGCGCGTGCTCGACCTCGGCGCGGGCACCGGGAAGCTGACCCAGGCGCTCGTCGAACTCGATCGCGAGGTGATCGCGGTCGACCCCGTGGAGGAGATGCTCGACGAGCTCGAGATCGCCGTGCCCGGGGTGCCGCGCATCCTCGGCACGGCGGAGGACATCCCGATCGAGGACGACGCCGTCGACGCGGTCGTGGTCGGGCAGGCGTGGCACTGGTTCATCCCCGAGCGCGCGGTGCCCGAGATCGCGCGCGTGCTGCGCCCGGACGGCGTGCTCGGCCTCGTCTGGAACAGCCGGGACACGAGTGTCGGCTGGCTGCGCGAGGCCGGCGAGATCATGCAGGAGCGCCACGACGCGAGCGCCGGCTTCGAGGAGTACGTGCGCATCGGCGCACCGTTCGGCCCGATCGAGGAGCACACGGTGGCCTGGGCGGCGCGGATGAGCCGCGACGGCTTCCTCGACCTCGTGCGCTCGCGCTCGACCTTCATCACCGCCGGCGCCGCCGAGCAGGCCGACACGATCGCGAAGCTCGAGGAACTGCTCGCCCGGCATCCCGATCTCGTCGGCCGAGACGAGCTCGAGGTGCCGTACCTGACGCGCTGCTTCCGGGCGCGGCTCGCCTGATCGACATCCCTGCGCGGCGGATGCCCCGGGGCCGACGCCGCTCGCAGGCGATCAGGCCGCAGCGGCGACGAACCGTCCGAGCACGAACTCCCACCCGGTGACGTAGCGGTCCCGCACGTCGCCGTCTCGGCGCTTCGCCCAGCCCGTGTGCACGAGCGTGAGGGCGCAGCCGGCCGCGTCGGCCGCGAACGCGACGGCGACCTCCGTCGCCTCCTCGGGTCCGAGGGCGGGATGCCACGTGAAGGCGAGCGCGTGCGGCGGCTGCCATCCGGTGATCGCGCCCCACACGCTCGTCGAGCCGTCGCGCAGCGTCTCGACGATGAGCCCGCCGACCCGGCCGTCGATCGCGAGGTCGACCGCGTCCTCGTGGCCGGCCGAGTGGGTCGCGAGCGGCCACCACTCGGCGATGCGGGCGGTGAAGAGCTCGAACGCCCGGTCGGGTGCGAGCGGCACGTGCACGGTCTTCACGATCGCGTCGGCCGGAGGGGCGGGCTCGCCCGGGATGTCGTCCATGATGACGTCCTCGTTCACGATGACTCCTTCGATTCGCGTTCCGCGGCTTCCGCGAAGCGGGAGAGCGCGGCCGACCAGAACTCGTCGAGCCAGCCGCGCAGGGCCTCGGCGCCGCGGTCGTCGAGGCGGTAGATGTTGCGGGTGCCGACCGCGTCGTGCGTGACGAGGCCGCTGCTCGCGAGCACCCGCAGGTGCTGCGAGACGGCGGGCCGGCTCACGGGCAGTCCAGCGGCGACCTCGCCGACCGAGAGCGGCCCCGAGGTCGCCAGCAGTTCGACGATGCGGCGCCGGGTCGGGTCTCCGAGCGCGTCGAGCACTTGGTAAGCCTCCATGAACGGTAAGCTACCACTTACGGGTATGCCGGGGCAAGTGCCGGCACGAGGCATCCGCGCCACCGCGCTCATGGGCCCGCCATCACCGGACCGGTACGATAGACCCCCGTGGCTCTCACTATCGGCATCGTCGGCCTGCCCAACGTCGGCAAGTCCACCCTCTTCAACGCCCTCACCAAGAACCAGGTGCTCGCGGCGAACTACCCGTTCGCGACGATCGAGCCCAACATCGGCGTGGTGAACCTGCCCGACCCGCGCCTCGAGCAGCTGGCCTCGATCTTCGGCTCGGAGCGCATCCTGCCCGCGGCCGTGTCGTTCGTCGACATCGCCGGCATCGTCCGCGGAGCCTCCGAGGGCGAGGGCCTCGGCAACAAGTTCCTCGCGAACATCCGCGAGGCCGACGCGATCGCCCAGGTCGTGCGCGGGTTCAGCGACTCCGACGTCGTGCACGTCGACGGCGCGGTCGACCCCAAGGCCGACATGGAGACCATCAACACCGAACTCATCCTCGCCGACCTCGAGACCCTCGAGCGCGCCATCACGCGCTATGAGAAGGAGGTCAAGGGCAAGAAGCTCGACCCCTCGGTGCTCGCCGCTGCGAAGGAGGCGCTCGAGGTGCTGCAGGCCGGCACCCCGCTCTCGGCGTCGAAGGTCGACATCGCCCCGATCAAGGAGCTCGGGCTGCTGACCGCCAAGCCCTTCATCTACGTCTTCAACGTCGACGAGGCGGTGCTCACGGATGCCGCGAAGAAGGCAGAGCTCGCGGCGCTCGTCGCTCCCGCCGAGGCGGTGTTCCTCGACGCGAAGATCGAGTCGGAGCTCATCGACCTCGACCCCGCGGATGCGGCCGAGCTGCTCGCCTCGACCGGACAGGACGAGTCGGGCCTCGACCAGCTCGCGCGCGTCGGCTTCGACACGCTGGGCCTCCAGACCTACCTCACCGCCGGCCCCAAGGAGTCGCGCGCGTGGACGATCCACAAGGGCGACAAGGCCCCGCAGGCTGCCGGCGTCATCCACACCGACTTCGAGCGCGGCTTCATCAAGGCCGAGGTCATCTCGTTCGCCGACCTCGTCGAGACCGGTTCGGTCGCCGAGGCCCGTGCCAAGGGCAAGGCCCGCATGGAGGGCAAGGACTACGTCATGCAGGACGGCGACGTGGTGGAGTTCCGCTTCAACGTGTGAGTCTTCCGCGACTGATGCCTCAGCCGGGCGGAATCACGCGCTCCCGTGCCGCGCTCGAAGACGGGGTTCGACGACGGCGAGCATCCGGTCGTGCGTTTCCGGGTCCGCTGAGATGACCAGCCCGCGACCCGTCGCCATACGTGCGCGCGACCACCTCCGCACCGGCCCGGGCGGCGGCGACGGCGACCTCGGCGTCAGTCAGCTCCATGCATGGACTGTAGCCTCAACGGTTCGCACGCGCCGCTCGGGTCGGCGTCACACGGCAGTGCCGTCCGCCCGCCGGGGATCATCGCGGCCGGGGTCCACAGCCGCCTCGTTCGTGGCCGCGGGGTGCGCATCGTCCACGGCGGTCCGCTCGTCCGCCGCCCGCGCGGCGACGCGTTCGTCCTCGTCGACGTGACCGTCCTGGTCGTCGCTGCTCGCATGGCGGGCGCGAGTCGTCTCGGTCGACACGTCGGGGTCGACGTCCGCCGCACGGCGGGCGTGCTCATCCGCTTCTTCCTGGAGGTGAGCCGCACGATCCGCGCGTTCGGCTCGTTCGCGCGCCAGCCGATCCGCTTCCAGCCTGGCGCGCTCGGCGGATGCCTCGGCCTCGGCGGCGTTCGACTCGGCGGCGAGCCGGGCGGCCTCGGCCTGCGAGGCCGCGGCGGCCTGCTCGCGGGCGTCCCGGGCCGTCTCGTCCGACTTCTCCCGAAGCTCAGCCGCACGACGGCGATCGGCCTCCGCCCGCGCCTCGGCCCGGCGCCGCGACGTGGCCCAGACCACGACGGCGACGATGATCGCGACCACGACGATCGCGACGACGATCCAGATCCAGATGCTCGTATCCATGAGTGATTCCACCCTTTCGGCGACAGCATCATTCAACGAGCCGGCGCGCGCGCCGGACAAGGGGTTGTGCCGGGGCCGTTTCTCTGCGTCGGTGCGCCGATGTCGGCCTCGTCGGATCCCGGTCCGACGTCGAGGCGCGCGGTGTCTACTCCGCGGTGGGCAGGGCCGGATATGACGTGGGGTAGATGCCGATCGTGAACCCGTAGACGGTCTCGCCCGACCTCGGCAACCGGTCGAACGATTCGACCAGTTCGGCCATCCGGTCCCAGAACTCGGAGGCCTGATCCTCCGAGATCCGCGCATGCCGGATGAAGCCCCAGAGCCTTCCCTGCTCGAAGGCCGTCGCCGACTCACGTGCCGCGACCTCGAAGTCGTTGAAGTCGCCCGAGGCCTCCCCGCCGGCGGATGACGACTCGGCCGCCACGTAGAACATGCGCGCCGTTCGCCCGTAGAAGCGCTCCTCGATCGCCCGCACCTTCCGCGTCCGCACCACTTGGAGCAGGCCGTTGCGGGCGAGCACGTCCACGTGATGCGCGATCGTGCTCTTGGGGCGCCCGATGGCCTCCGCGAGCTCGCTGACCGTCGCAGCCCGCTCGTGGAGGAGCTGCAGGATCGTGGTGCGGACCGGGTGCCCGATGGCTCTCACCTGCGCGGGATCGGTCAGTGCCATCCGATCGGCGAGCGCGTAGTCCGGAGGGTTGTCCGCCATGATCGAACAGACTAGCATCATGGAATAATCCAAAACAGTCGATCATTCGGAGAGGGAAGCCGCTGACATGGCCGAAGTGCTGCTCTACCACCACATCCAGGGGCTGACCGACGGCGTCCGGGCCTTCGCCGACGACCTGCGACGCGACGGCCACACCGTGCACGCGCCCGACCTGTTCGACGGCCGCACGTTCGGCAGCATCGAGGAGGGGTTCGCGTTCGCGCGTGAAGCCGGGTTCGACGCGATCCGCGAGCGCGGCGCCGCCGCAGCCGCGGCGCTCGGCCCCGACCTCGTCTACGCCGGGCTCTCCTTCGGCGTGACGATCGCGCAGCGACTCGCGCAGACGCGGCCGGGTGCCCGCGGGGCGCTCCTCATGCTCTCCTGCATCCCCGTCTCGGAGTTCGGGGGAGCTTGGCCCGAGGGCGTGCCGGTGCAGATCCACGGCAAGGAGGGCGACGAGTTCTTCGACGAGGACCTGCCCGCCGCGCGCGAACTGGTCGGCTCGACGAACGACGCCGAACTGTTCGTCTACCCCGGTGACGAGCACCTGTTCGTCGATTCCTCGCTCGAGGCGTACGACCCCGAGGCATCCGCCCTGCTCCTGGAGCGGGTGAAGGCGTTCCTCGCCGCGGTCTGACCGCGAGGCGGTCGGTGCCTGCGAGGATGGCTCCATGACACTGCCGACTCCGACGTTGCACACCGAGCGCCTGCGACTCCGTCCGTTCACGGAGGCCGACGGCGACGAGCTCTTCGAGCTGCTGAGCGACGCGGAGGTGCTGCGCTATTGGGACTCCCCGCCGTGGGTCGACCGGGCCTCGATCGCCCGCTTCATGGACGGATGCCGACGCATGGCGGAAGAGGGCAGCGGTGCGCGCGTGGCGATCGAACGCGTCGCCGACCAGGCGTTCGTCGGTTGGTGCACGTTCAACGGCTGGAACCCCGACTTTCGAAGCGCCTCCCTGGGGTACTGCTTCACCAAGGCCGCCTGGGGCCACGGCTACGCGACGGAGTCGGCGCGCGCGATGCTCGAGTGGGCCTTCGACGCGCTCGATCTCAATCGCGTGCAGTCCGAGACCGACACGCGCAACGCGGCGTCGGCCCGAGTGCTCGAGAAGCTCGGCTTCGTGCGCGAGGGAACGCTGCGAGAGGACTGTATCGTCAACGGCGATGTGTCCGACACCTGGGTCTACGGACTGCTGAGGCGCGACTGGGAGGGCTGAGATGCGCGGCGATCCAGCGACGGCGTCGGCCGACGTGCGCGAGCGCTATCGTTCGCGTGCCGCCGAGTACACCGAACTGCTCGGGTCGGTCGACGCCATGGCCGCCCCCGACCGCGACCTGATCGCTCACTGGGCGACGATGATCGAGGGCCCGGCGATCGACGCGGGCTGCGGACCGGGACACTGGACGAGGTTCATCGCCGACCACGGCGTCGCGGTCGAGGGCGTCGACATGGTGCCCGAGTTCATCGAGGGCGCAACCGAGCGATTCCCCGACGTGACGTTCCGGCTCGGCAGGCTCGAATCGCTTCCTGCCGACGACGGCGCGCTCGGTGGCGTGCTCGCCTGGTACTCGGTCATCCACACCGAACCCGAGCAGGTGCCCGCGATCCTCGGCGAGTTCGCGCGCGTTCTCCGCCCGCGCGGCGAGCTGCTCATCGGCTTCTTCGAGGGCCCTCGACTGGAGCCGTTCGATCACGCCGTGGTCACCGCGTACTTCTGGCCCGTGCCCGAGATGCGATCCGCGCTCGAGGTCGCGGGTTTCGAGGTGGTCGCGGTGCACACGCGAACCGACCCCGGCCGTCGTCCGTACGGTGCGATTCTCGCCCGACGTCGGTGAGACGGCGGCGAACGGAGCAGCGTCCGGGCTGAGCACGGCGTGTTGCCGCCCCTGCCCGGCTTGTCGGCCGGTCTGTCATCCGATGCGCGGTCGACCGGTCAGCGCCCTTGGCGCTTCTTGTAGGGCTTGGGCTGGCCCTTCACGATCGGGGCGCGGCCCCGGCCCTTCGACGCCTTCGCCTTGCCGCCGGCCTTGACCGGGGGCCCCGCGGCGGGCTGCGGCGCCGCAGCGATCTCGGCCAGGGCCTCGGGCAGGAAGGCCGCCCCGAACTCCGTCAGGCGGGTCGGCTTCTGCCGGGTGAACAGCGGGCGCCCGAGCTCGGTCTCGAGCTTCTCGATCGACGAGTGGAGGGAAGCGAGGGGGATGCCGAGCGAGTCGGCGGCACGTGGGAAGTGCAGCTCCTCGGCCACGGCGACGAACCGTCGAAGCTGGGTGATGTTCACGCGAAGCCTTCCGTCGAGCCGAGCGTTCCGCGGCCGACTTCAGGTTATGCGATGGTCCTGAACATGCCTCGCCCGAGCGACAGTCGGTCGACAACAACCCGTGCTGACATATACAGTTTATGTAAGTACTAGTTTTTCATCGACAGCGAGGACGAAATGACCGACCACAACACCGCTCGATTCACCGGGCGAACCGCCATCGTGACCGGGGCCGGGTCCGGCATCGGATGGGCGACGGCTCAGATCCTCGCGCGTGCGGGCGCGACGGTCGTCGCAAACGACGTCGCCGAGGACCGATTGCACGACCTGATCGCCGATCTCGGCGACTTCGATCTCCGCGTCGTCACCGGCGATCTCACGCAGGAGGCGACCGTGGGCGAGCTCCTCCGCGCAGCCGAGGGCCGGGTCGACGTGCTCGCCAACATCGCCGGCGTCATGGACGGCGTCGTACCCGCCGACGAGGTCGACGACGCCACGTGGCAGCGCATCTTCGACATCAACGTGACCGCAGTGCTTCGCACGACCCGCGCGGTGATTCCGCTGATGCGGAGCCGGTCGTCGGGTGCGATCGTGAACATCGCCTCCGAAGCCGCGCTTCGCGGCTCTGTCGGCGGTGCCGCGTATACGGCGTCGAAGCATGCGGTCGTCGGTCTGACGAAGAGCTGCGCAGTGATGTACGGGCCGCAGGGAATCCGCACGAATGCGGTCGCGCCGGGCGCGGTGGTCACGGGGCTCGATATGTCCGTGAAGTCGGAGTACGGCCCCGGTCGCGTCGGCCCGATCATGCAGGCGACGATGTCGCCCCCGGCGAGCGCCGAGCAGATCGCGAGCACTGTTGCGTGGCTCGCGAGCGACGCGGCTGCGAACATCAACGGTGTCGTCCTCGCATCCGACGGCGGCTGGTCCGCAGCCTGATCTGCTCCCGCCATCGGGGCGAGTCCGTGATCGGCCTCGGCCTATGCTGGAGCTGAGCTTTGAGGAGGGTGCCGTGGCGGATGACTCGGCGCTGCCCGCACTTCCCGCCGAGCTCGCGCTCGCTTGGGGCAGAGCACCGACCGCCCAGCGCGGGCCGAGGCGCGAGTACAGCCTCGACCAGGTACTCGACGCGGCGCTCGCCATCGCGGACGCCGACGGCATCGATGCGGTGACCATGCCGGCCGTCGCCGCCTCGCTCGGCCTCACCGCGATGTCGCTCTATCGATACGTCGGATCGAAGGACACGCTCGTCCTCCTCCTCCAGGAGCGGGCCACCGGCGCGCCACCGGCCGCGGTGGCCCGCGCGGAGGGGTGGCGCGCCAAGCTCGAGGCGCACGCTTCGGCATCGGCCGAGGTCTACCGGCGCCACCCGTGGATGCTGGACATCCCGATCCGGGGCATCACGAGCACGCCGAACAACCTCGCCTGGTTCGACGCGGGGTTGGCGGCGCTCGACGGAACCGGGTTGACCGAGCAGGAGCGCATCGCCGTCGTGCTCGAGGTGACGGGCCACGCCCGGTTCCACGCCGCAATCGAGCGGGGATACCAGCAGCGAGCCGGGGCGACGGGCGAGGAACCCCTGCAGGTGGTCGAGGCGGAGGCTCGGCTGCTGGCACAGCTCGTCACTGCCCGACGATTCCCGGCGTTGCATGCGGCGCTCACCAGCGGTGCTCTCGTCGACACGTCCTTCGACAGCGCTGAATTCGGCCTGGCTCGGCTCCTCGACGGTGTCGAACACAGCATCGTTCGCTCGGCGAACGGTCCGCGGCCGACCGCCCGATAGCGGTTGGCCGGAGAGCACCGGCCGGTCCGAGTCGCAGGGCGGGGGTCGGCGGTTTGCCGTCGACAGCCCCGACCCGATAGGAAAGAGACCATGCTACGAGGCGGCAAGATCGGGCTCAGGGCCCGTCACGACGACGACATCCCGATTCTGCTGGCCGAACTGTTCGACGACCCGGTCAACTCCGCTCGCGCAGACGGCGGGCCGTGGCGCCCGCTGACGCCGGGCACGAAGGACCGCAGGCTCGTCGTGGACGACGCCGCCGAGGGGCTCGTGCAGTTCTCGATCGTCGAGCTCGAGGGCGAGAGCCTCATCGGGGCGGCGACGTTCTGGGGCATCGACACCCACAACCGCTCGGCGCACATCGGGCTCGGCCTGCTGCCGTCGACGCGGGGGAAGGGGTACGGCACCGACGTGGTCGCGACACTCTGCCGCTACGGCTTCGCGTTCCGCGGCATGCACCGGCTGCAGATCGAGACGCTCGCCGACAATCATGCGATGCTGCGCGCCGCCGAGCGCAACGGCTTCGTGCGCGAGGGGGTGCTGCGCTCGTCGGCCTGGGTGGTCGGCGAACACCTCGACGAGGTGCTGCTCGGACTGCTCGCCGACGAGTGGCGCCAGCGCCAGCAGGACTAGCCGCGCCCCGCCTCCTCGCGCAGTCGCGGCTCGACGCGCTGGTCGGGGTGCACGCCCGCCTTGTCGGCGTAGAACGCCCGGATGCGATCCATGTCCGCGGCGACGTCGCCGGTCAGCGCGAACGTCGGACCGAGGCCGGTCGTCATCGTCGTGCGGTCGACGTAACCGAGGGTCACGGGCATGCCGGCCTCGCGCGCGATGCGGTAAAAGCCCGACTTCCAGTACTCGTGCGCACCGCGGGTGCCATCGGGCGTCACCACGAGGCCGAACACCTCGCCAGCGCGGATGCGTGCGACGACCTCGTCGACGACCCGGCTCGGATCGGCGCGATCGACGGGGATCCCGCCGAGCCCGCGCATGATCGGACCCCGCCAGCCCGCGAACAGGCTCTTCTTGCCGAGCCAGCGCACGTCGATGCCGAGCCGCCACGCGATGCCGAGCATGAGCACGAAGTCCCAGTTCGAGGTGTGCGGAGCGCCGATCAGCACGGTGGGTCGGGAGGGCGCGGGCTCGCCCCTGAGTGTCCACCGGCTCAGGGCCCAGTAGACGCGGGAGACGAGACGACGCAGCATCCCGCAAACGTATGCGACCGCATATGTCTATGTCGGTATGCGTACGCCCCGGTATTCGACCCGGCCGAACTGCGGCAGGATGTCGCAGATGAGCAAACCCGTCACCGTGCACCTGCGCTACGAGATCGACGCCGACAAGCTCGCGGAGTTCCGCGAGTACGGGCAGCGATGGATCCGACTCGTCGATCGCCTCGGCGGCACCCACCACGGCTACTTCCTGCCGAGCGAGGGTGACAGCGACGAGGCGTTCGCATTGTTCACGTTCCCGTCGCTCGCCGCGTACGAGCAGTATCGCCGCGCCGCCGAAACCGACCCCGAGTGCGTCGAGGCGTACCGCTTCGCCGTCGAGACGAAGTGCATCCGCCGCTACGAGCGACGGTTCCTGGCGCCCGTCTTCGAATGAGGCATGGCCCGTCCACGCGAGTGCGTCCGCGACGGCCGAGCGCGCAGGGCACGGCGCTCAGTCCGGGCTGACTAGGGTTGTCCGGTGACTGCAACTCTCGTGGCCCAGGGCCTCGCGGGCGGATATGCCCACCGGACGCTGTTCGACGACCTCGACCTCACGGTCGCACCGGGTGACGTGGTCGGCGTCGTCGGCGCCAACGGCGCGGGCAAGTCGACGCTCCTCGGCATCCTCGGCGGCGCGATCGCGCCGCTCGCCGGCACGGTGTCGCTGGCTCCCGCCGACGCCTTCGTCGGCTGGCTGCCGCAGGAGCACGAGCGGGTCGAGGGCGAGACGATCGCCCAGTACGTCGCCCGGCGCACGGGGTGCACCGAGGCATCCGCCCGCCTGGATGCCGCGGCCGAACAGCTCGCGCTCGCCGAACCGCCCGTCGGGGTCGACCCGGGGGAGGAGTACTCGGTCGCGCTCGAGCGCTGGCTCGCCTCGGGGGCGGCCGACCTCGACGAGCGCCTGCCCGCGGTGCTCGCGGAGCTCGGGCTCGCGGTCGGCGACGGGGCGGTCGATGCCCACGCCGTCACGGCCGACTCGCTCATGACCGGCCTCTCGGGCGGGCAGGCGGCCCGGGTCGGCCTCGCCGCGCTCATCTGCTCGCGGTTCGACCTCGTGCTGCTCGACGAGCCCACCAACGACCTCGACCTCGACGGCCTGGCCCGGCTCGAGGCGTTCGTCGCGGGCCTCCGCGGCGGGGTCGTCCTCGTCAGCCACGACCGCGAGTTCCTCGCGCGCACCGTGACGAAGGTGCTCGAGCTCGACCTCGCGCAGCACTCCAACCGCCTCTACGGCGGCGGCTACGACGCGTACCTCGAGGAGCGCGAGACCGTGCGCCGGCACGCGCGCGAGGACTACGAGGAGTTCGCCGCGAAGAAGGCCGACCTCGTCTCCCGGGCACGGGTGCAGCGCGAATGGTCGAGCCAGGGCGTGCGCAACGCCATGAAGAAGTCGCCCGACAACGACAAGATCCGCCGCAAGGCGGCCACCGAGTCGAGCGAGAAGCAGGCGCAGAAGGTGCGCCAGATGGAGAGCCGCATCGCCCGCCTCGACGAGGTCGAGGAGCCGCGGAAGGAGTGGAAGCTCGAGTTCACGATCGGGCAGGCGCCGAGGTCGTCGTCCGTCGTCGCGACCCTCGATGCGGCATCGGTCACGCGGGGCGACTTCACGCTCGGACCGGTCTCGCTGCAGGTGCAGGCCGGCGACCGCATCGGCATCACCGGTCCGAACGGGGCAGGCAAGTCGACGCTCCTCGGCCTCCTCCTCGGTCGCATCGCGCCCGAAGTCGGGCGTGCGAGCCTCGGATCCTCGGTCGCGATCGGCGAGATCGACCAGGCCCGGTCGCAGCTCGCCGGTCGCACGCCGCTCGCCGACGCGTTCGAGCTGCTCGTGCCCGAACTCAGCTCGGGCGAGGTGCGCACCCTGCTCGCGAAGTTCGGGCTGAAGGCCGACCACGTGCTGCGGCCGGTCGACGACCTCTCGCCCGGCGAGCGGACGCGCGCGGGCATGGCACTGCTGCAGGCGCGCGGCGTCAACGTGCTCGTGCTCGACGAGCCCACGAACCACCTCGACCTTCCCGCGATCGAACAGCTCGAACAGGCGCTCGAGGGCTACGAGGGCACGCTGCTGCTCGTCACGCACGATCGGCGGATGCTCGAACACGTGCGGCTCGACCGGCGCTGGCGCGTCGAGGGTGGGCGGGTCGCCGAGGCCTGAGGGATCGGCGATCTTCGCGGCCGCGTGCAAGACTCTCGGCACGGGTGACACAAGCATGGTGTGAGGAATGCCGATGCCGCCGTCGCCGTCGAGACGACCGAGGGAGTCGCGATGCCAGCGAGCGCCGACCCGCCTGTCACGCCCGACGTCGAGGCCGCGGTGCGCGACGACGTCGCCTGGTTCACGGGTCTCGTGCGCACGCACTCGACCGCACTCGTGCGCTACTTCGCCCGGCGCGGGCCCCGTCAGGACGCGGAGGATCTCGCCGCCGAGGTGTTCGCCACGGCCTGGCGGCGGCGCGACGACGTTCCGCAGAGCGCCGAGCTTCCCTGGCTCTACCGCACGGCCGGGTTCACCCTCGCGAACCACCGGCGCAAGCACGTCGACCTTCCCGTCGAGGAGGTGCCGGAGGCCGGACGACCTCGCGTCGCCGACGATCCCGAGCTCAGTGCGCTCTTCGACGCCGAGCTGCGCGGCGCCCTCGCGAGCGTCGGCGAGCGCGATCGCCGCATCCTGCTGCTGCACGCGTGGGAGGGGCTCGATGGCGAACAGCTCGCCGAGGTGCTCGGCATCTCGCGCTCGGGCGCGGACGCCGCACTCTCACGTGCCCGCAAACGCCTTCGCGAGGCGTGGGGCGAGCGTCTGACCTTCTGATCCTGCCGCGCTCGCGTGCCGGGGGCGCGCCGTGCAAGGTCCGACGGGTCCGAGACATATGCGATGTGTACCCACCACGGAGGCTGATCGACATGAACGACGACCGCGAACGCGACCCGAACGGGCCCGGCGAGCGCGAGCCCGAAGACGAGTTCGGGTCCGACGACGAGTTCGAGCGCGACGGCGAGCTCGCGTCCGACGGCGAGCGCGAGCGCGACGGCGAGCCCGGGTCCGACGACGAGCTCGAGCGCGAGCTGCCCGCCGACGAGGCATCCGACCCGGTGGCGCTGCTGCGCGCAGCCGACCCGGCCGCAGGCGTCGAACCGCGCGACGGGTTCGCCGACGACATCGTCGCCGGCGTGCTGGCGGACACCGCGGTGCCGTCGGCCGCGGTGGACGCGGAAGCCGGAGGTGCGATGCCCGACCGCGGCGGAACCACCCCCGTCGCCGACCTCCGAGCCGAGCGCGCGCGCCGCAGGCCGCGGTGGATCGCGATCGCAGCCGTCGCGGCCTCGCTCGCGATCGTCGGAGGGGCCGGCTACGCCGCAGGTGCGGGACTCAACGGCACCTCGACGCTCGCAGGTTCCGCTGCCCCGCCCATCTCCCTGCCCGGCGCCGGTGATAGCGGCAGTGAATCGAGCGGTGCCGCCGACCGGCCGGTGACCGAGCAGGCGCCGGCCGTCGGCGGCGCATTCGACGCCTCCGGCAAGATGTCGGCCGACATGGCGTACCCGTACGGGTACGGGTACGGCCGCAACGTCTTCAGCGCATCGGGCCTCTCGACCGAGTCGGGCACCGCGGCCGGCTACGGCTACGACCCGCGCTCCGCATCGAACGCAGAGACGGTCTCCGCGCTCGCCGCGGCGCTCGGCGTCGAGGGCGCGCCCGAGCTCAAGGACGGGGCATGGATCGCCGGTCCGCAGGACGGCACCGGTCCCTCGGTGTCGGTCGGGCTCGACGGCACCCTGAGCTTCTGGTTCATGAACCCCGCGCTCGACCCGTGGGCCGAGTGCAACAAGCTCCTCGAGGGCGCGACCGAGCCGGCTGCGCCGGTCGAGCCGTGCGAGCCCGCCGTGCCCGACCTGCCGAGCGACGCCGCAGCGGCCGATGCGCTGCGATCGCTCATCGCCGCAGCCGGCGGAGACCCCGGCGCGTTCGAGTACACGACGGACAACAACTACGAGGGCGCGTTCACCCGGTCGGCGCAGGCCTGGCCCGTGGTCGACGGCCAGCGCCTCGACCAGGCATGGTCGATCGAACTGACGCCGCAGGGCACGTACAGCGCGAGCGGCTTCCTCGCCCCTGTCGTGCGTCTCGGCGACTACGAGATCGTGAGCGAGCAGGAGGCGTTCGAGCGCCTCTCCGACCCCCGGTTCGGCGCGCAGATGACCGCGATGCCCTACGCCGTCGCGGAGGGCGACTCCGTGGCGACCCCCGACGTCTACACGCCGCCGACCGAGCCGCCCGCGACCCCCGCCGACGGCGTGCACATCTCGTGGCCGGTGAACGAGGTCGAGATCGTCGACACCCGACTCGGACTCGCGAGCCAATGGCAGCCCGACGGCAGCGTGCTCGTCGTGCCGGCGTACGAGTTCACGGACGCGGACGGCGGCACCTGGTCGATGATCGCGGTCGCCGACTCCGAGCTCGACTTCTCGGCCGAGTCGTGAGTGCACGATGACGGGCGGCCCCTTCCGGGCCGCCCGTCGTCGTGCGAGGCTGGACGCATGCCCGAGTCACCAGAGGTGCAGGCGCTCGCCGACGAGCTCGACGAGCGACTTCGCGGTCACGAGATCACGGCGGTCGACGTCGTCGAGTTCCGCACGGTGAAGACGCGCACGGCGCCGCCGACGTCGCTCGTCGGCGAACGCGTCGAGGGGGTGTCGCGTCACGGCAAGCTGCTCGACCTCGTGCTCGGAACGGGCCACCTCGTGGTCTCGCTCGGGCGGCACGGCTGGGCGCGCTACGGATCCGACGACGAGGTGGATGCCTCCGGCGACGGCCGGCCGCCCGCACTCGCGATCGTCGAGTTCGACGACGGCACCGCTGTCGAGTTCACCGATGCCGGCGAGTGGGTCTCGCTCGGGCTCTGGGTCGTCGACGACCCCATCGCGGTGCCGGCGGTGGCGAAGCTCGGGCCCGATCCGGCCGATCCCGAGTTCACCCGGGCCGACTTCGACGCCGCCGTCGAGGGGCGACGCAAGCAGGTGAAGGCCGTGCTGCAAGAGCAGGAGTCGATCGCGGGCATCGGCAACGCATACTCCGACGAGATCCTGCACGCCGCGAAGCTCTCGCCCGTCAAGCACGCGGCGGCGCTCGACGAGGCGGCGCTCGACGGGCTGTTCGCGAGCACGGTCGGGGTCGTCAACCGGGCGATCGATGATCGGCGGGGTGTGCCGATCGACCGCCTCAAAGCGGAGAAGGTCGCCGCCATGCGCGTGCACGGCCGGGCGGGCGAAGCGTGCCCGGTCTGCGGCGACACGGTGCGCGACTTCACGTTCGCGAGCACGACGGCGCAGTACTGCCCGACGTGCCAGACCGGCGGCGAGGTACTGCCGCTGCGCTGAGCGGGCACCCTGTCGTTGCGGCGTCGAAGCGTCGGGCGGGCGGCTCAGGCTGCGAACGGGGCGTGGGCGATGCGGACGCGGCTCGTCGCATCGGGCGCGGCGGTGAACCGGCCGGGCTGCCCCTCGGGCGTCAGGTACTGCACGCGGATGCCTCGGCCCACCCGGGTGAGCTTCGTCACCTCGTAGGCGCGGCCGGTGGAGCTCACGAGCGTGTCGCCGACACGAAGTTCGCGAGTCTGCCGCAGTTCCGTGACCTCCATGTTGAGATGATCTCAGCACCCACCGACATCGCATCCCGGGACCGTTCCGCGTTCGGCGTACGGGAGGCCTCGGGCCGGGCACGGGGTGTTCCGTCGTTCTCGGTCGAGCGGCGAGCACGTCGGCCGACTGGGCAAGGATCGGTGCGCGCCCGAGCTCGATATGGGCGTAGGCGAGCGAGCCGGCGAGCTCGGCATTGCCCGCGAGGAGGGCCTCACAGAGCCGTTCGTGCTCGTGCGCCTGCTCGTCGTCGCGGATCGCCGGCGATGATCGCGTGCAGGAGAGCGCGATGGACGCGATGGGCGAGCGCCTCCTCCCAGTGCTGGTTGATGGTGCCCGCTCAGCCCGCCACCGGGAAGACGGGCGGGAAGAGCTCGTCGGGCGTGCCGTGCCGGGCGTCGCGCTCGCTGTAGCCCGCGCGCAGCTTCGCGAACAGCCGTTTCGTGTCGGCGCGCACCGCGTCGAGGTCCACACCGGGCACCCGGCCGTCGCGCATGACGACGCGGCCGGCGACCATCGTCAGGCACGCGTCGCGCGCGGTGCCGTTGAGCACGAGCGTGCGGATCGGGTCTTCGGTCGGCCCCATCCGCACATCGTCGAGGCGGAACGCGGTGAGGTCTGCGGTCGCACCCGCCTCGATCCGTCCGAGGTCGGGCCGGTGCAGCGCCCGCGCGCCGCCGAGGGTGGCCGCGTCGACGTAGGCGGCGATGTCGCCCTTCGCGAGGTCGCCGTGCTGCACCTTCGCGGCGGAGACGCCCGTGTCGATCCCGCGGATGAGGTCGGGCGGGAACGAGTCGGTGCCGAGCGCGAAGTTGACGCCCGCGTCGCGGTAGCGCGCGAAGTCCCAGAGCTCGGCCCCGTACCGGGCGTTCGTGAGTGCGCAGTGCACGATCGAGACGCCGGCCTCGGCGAGGCGGCCGAGGTCGCCGCGGTCTTCGCCGTGCACGAGGGGGTGCACGTCGATGACGACGGCGTGGGGCACGATCACGCGATCGTGCAGCAGGCCGTGCGCCTCCAGGTGGTCGAGCGGCGTGCGCCCGTACCGGGCGATCACGTACCCGCGCTCGAACTCGCCCTGCAGGGCGTGGATGCGCACGAGTGCGTCGCGCGCCTCGGCGGCGGCGGCCGTCGCCTCCATGAGCTCGGCGGAGAGGGTCTCGATGCGACAGGGCAGGAAGACGCCGGTCAGCAGCGGGTCGTCGAGCTCGCGGATGCCATCCACGAATCGGATCGCGTCGGCGAGGCCCGCGCGACCCTCCTCCTCGATGAATCGGATGTCGCGGGCACCGGTCTCGTCGACGACGGGCACGCCCGATCGATACGACGGTCCGAGGAACCCGCGCAACCCGATCCGGCTCGAGAACTCGGCCATCGCGAAGAAGTCGTCGGCCGACTCCGCCCATGCGGAGTGCACCTCGGAGGCGATGGGCATGTAGCTCGTGATGCCGTGCAGCGCGAGCTGCACGAGCGCGATCTCGCGGATGCGACGGCGCTCGGCCTCGGTGAACACGTGCGCTCGCCGGTCGAAGTACTCGGTCGACCACTGCAGGCGGGGGCCGTCCTCGCCGCTCGACCACGAGTCGAGGATGAGGTGGTCGATGTCGGTGAGCGCATCCAGATCGATGAGCCCCGGCATGACGAGGCTCTCGCCGAGGTCGATGCGCTCGTCGACCTCCAGGTCGCGCGCGCCGACGGCAGGACCGGCGTACACGATGCGATCGCCCTCGGTCACGACGGCACCGTCTCTGATCTCGGTGTGGCTCGTGCCGTCGAAGGCGAGCAGGTGATCGGCGGTGATCAGCGTGCGCACGGGTATCCTCTCGAAATATTTGGTATACAAAAGATATCACCATGGATAATCCTTGGGTCACACTCCTGCGCAGTCTCGTCCGATGCTGGAAAGTGTGAAGTTCTTTTGGTATACGAAAAGCCTTGGTGTCGCCACGAAAGGAACTCCAGCATGCTCATCCGTGACGTCCGCCCCTGGGGCGGCGACCCCGTCGACCTCGTCATCGACGGCTCGCGCATCAGCGGGATCCGGCCCCACGACGCCGCCGCGGCCACCGAAGCGGACACGGTCGACGGTCGGGGCCGCCTCGCGCTGCCCGCGTTCAGCGACGTGCACGTGCACCTCGACTCGAGCCGCATCGGCCTGCCGTTCCGCCCGCACACGGGTCGGCCCGGTGTCTGGGACATGATGATGAACGACCGGGAGAACTGGCGCAGCACCGACGTGCCCCACGACGAGATCGTCGCCGGCACTCTCGAGCAGATGATCGCGAAGGGCACGACCCGGGTGCGGTCGTACGCGCAGGTCGACGTCGACTGCAGGCTCGAGAAGTTCGACGCGGTCGTCGCCGCGAAGGAGAAGTTCGCCGCGCACGCCGACGTGCAGGTCATGACCTTTCCGCAGGCCGGCATCCTGCGCGAGGCGGGCACCGTCGAGCTCCTCGAGGAGTCGCTCAAGCAGGGCGCCGACGTCATGGGCGGCATCGACCCGAGCCAGCTCGACCGCGACCCGGCGAAGCACCTCGACATCGTGTTCGGCCTCGCCGAGAAGTACCAGGTCGAGATCGACATCCACCTGCACGAGCCGGGTGAGCTCGGCGTGTTCAGCACCGAGCTCGTGCTCGAGCGCACGCGCGCGCTCGGCATGCAGGGCAAGGTCACGATGTCGCACGCGTACGATCTCGGCTCGGTGTCCGAGGCGGTCAGCCGCCGCCTCATCGACGAGTTCGCCGATCTCGACATCGCGATGGCCACCGTCGCGCCGTCGACGACGGGCCACCTGCGGCTCGTCGACCTCGCGGCGGCGGGCGTGCGCGTCGGCCTCGGCGAAGACGGCCAGCGCGACTACTGGAGCCCGTACGGCAACTGCGACATGCTCGACCGCACCTGGCAGCTCGCGTTCGTCAACGGGTTCCGCCGCGACGACCACATCGAGCTCGCGCTCGCCGTGGCGACCATGGGCGGCGCGAGCATCATGTCGCATGATTCGCCCCGCGTCACGGGTGTCGGCGACCGCCCCGGCGTCGCCGTCGGCGACCGCGCCGACCTCGTGCTCGTCGACGGTGAGACGCCCACGAGCGCGGTCATGGACCGGGGTCGCGACCGCACCGTCATCCACGACGGCCGCGTCGTCGCCGATGGCCTCCGTGTCGTCGGCGCCTGAGCGGCGGGCCGGGCGCAAGCGGCGGGTGGATGCCGGCACGACCGCCGGCCTCGTCGCCGCCCTCCTGATCGGGGTGAACCTGCGCCCCGCGATCACCGGCGTCGCGGCGCTGCTCGACGAGACCCGCCTCGCGTTCGGGCTGACCTCGGCCGACGCGACCGTGCTCGCGACCCTGCCCGTCATCGCCTTCGGACTCACCGCCCCCGTCGGCCCCTGGCTCGCGAGGCGGGTCGGCGTCGCCCGCGCACTCGCATGGTCGATGGCGGCGCTCGCCGCGACGCTCGCGGCTCGGGTCGTCGCGTCGGTGCTCGTGCTGCCCGGCACCTTCGTCGCTGGCGTCGCCATCATGGCCGCGGGCACGCTGCTGCCGCAGTTCCTCAAGGAGCTCCGCGCATCGGGACTCTGGGTCGGCCTCAGCAGCATGTCGTTCGGCGTGGGCGCGGCGCTCGGGGCCGGGCTCGCCGTGCCGGCGTACACGGCGACCGGTTCCGCGCCCGTCGCGCTCGGCATGTGGGCCCTCCTCGCCCTCACGGCGACCGCGGCGACGGCGTTCGCGGTGCGACGTGGCGCGGGCCGCGGCGGAGCGGTCGAGCGTCCCGGGCTCCGGCTGCCGCCCGGCGGTGGCTGCACGATCGGGCTCGTGACGGCCGTGTTCGGGCTGCAGGCCCTGCTCTACTTCGCGGTCACGGCGTGGCTCCCGCAGTTCCTCGCCGATCGGGGCGAGCCGCCCGCCGTGCGCGGTGCGCTCCTCGCATGGTTCAGCATCGCCGGGTTCGTGCCGACCCTCATGACGCCCGTGCTCGCCCGCAGGCCGCGTGTGCTGGCGTGGTTCGGCCCCGGCCTGGGCATCGCCGTCGCGGTCGGCCTCGGGGCGCTCCACCTCGCCACGAGCGACGGGTTCGTGCTCGTCGTGGGCCTGCTCGGCGCCGTGCAGAGTGCGGCGTTCGGGCTCGGCATCAGCCTCATCGTCGGGATGTCGGCGAACGCCGCATCGGCCGGAGCGATCTCGGCGATCGCACAGGGCGGCGGCTACGCCATCGCCGGGGCGGGATCGCTGCTCGTCGGCGTCCTGCACGAGACATCCGGCGGCTGGGAGTGGAGCTTCGCATTCATGGCCGTCATCGCCGTCGTCTTCGCGGTCGCGGTCGCCCTCGTGATCCGCCGCGAACCCGTCGATCTCGTGATCGCCGGGCCGGTGCCTGCCGAGCGGGCCGGTCGCTGACCGCCCCGGCCCGGCCGGCGCCCTCCCGCACGGCCCCGGCCGGGGCGATCGGATGCCTCGCGCCGGAAGCCGCGCGGATGGGCCATCATGGAGCGGTGACCGACGCCGCCGCATTGCTGCACGCCTACGACGACCAGCTCCGCACCGACGCCGAGACGGCGCACGCCGTCAGGGCCGAGCGGCGCGGGCCGCTTCGACTCGCGATGTTCCCCGGCGGGTACGGCTTCGTGAGCTACCGCGACCTCGAGGGCGTTCGCGAGGATTCGATGGGCGAGCTCGTGGGCTCGACCCTCGCGCACTTCGCGGCCGACCCGGCGATCACGGCCGTCGAGTGGAAGACCCGCGGGCACGATCGCGCACCCGGCCTCCTCGATGCCCTCGTCGCGCACGGGTTCGTCGCGGAGGAGCCGGAGTCGATCATGGTCGGCGAGGCCGCTCTGCTGACGGCCGACGTGCCGCTGCCGGAGGGCGTGGTGCTGCGACGCGCCGCCGACGAACGGGATGTGCGGGCGATGAGCGCGATGCAGGACGAGGTGTTCGGCGACCCGGTGTCGGCCGAGCGCGCCGACGATCTGGTGCGGCGGCTCGACGGCGACGACGGCACCGAACTCTGGATCGCCGAGGCCGACGGGCGCATCGTCAGCGCCGGACGGCTCCAGCCGGTCGAGGGATCGGACTTCGCCGGCATCTGGGGCGGCGCGACGCGCGAGGAATGGCGCGGGCGCGGTATCTACCGCGCACTGACCGCGGCGCGGGCGCGCTCCGCGCTGGCGATGGGCAAGCGATACCTCCACAGCGATTCGACCGAGTTCTCGCGCCCGATCCTCGAGCGGTCGGGCCTCGTGAAGGTCTCGACGACGACGCCGTACGTCTGGCGGGCCTGACGCAGCGCGCGATGCACCGGGTGCGGATGTCGCCCGTCGGTGACAGGATGCCTCTGTGCCCGAGCTTCCCGAAGTGCAGGCGCTCGTCGCCTTCCTCGACGAGCGGCTGACCGGGCGTGCCTTCGCCTCGTTGCGGGTCGCGGCGATCTCGGCGCTCAAGACGTTCGACCCGCCGCTCTCCGCGCTCGAGGGCGAACGCATCGACGGCGTGCATCGGCACGGCAAGTTCGTCGACGTCGAGACGGGTGGTGCGCACCTGGTGTTCCATCTCGCGCGTGCCGGCTGGCTGCGCTGGTACGACGAGGTGCCGAAGACCCCGGTGAAGCCGGGCAGGTCGCCGCTCGCGCTGCGCGTGCGCCTCGACGACGGGGCCGGATTCGACCTGACCGAGGCCGGCACGAAGAAGTCGCTCGCGGTCTACGTCGTGCGCGACGTCGCCGACGTCCCCGGCATCGCGCGGCTCGGCCCCGACCCGACCGCCGCCGACTTCACGCTCGACGATTTCGCCGGCATCCTCGCCGGGCGGCGCACGCAGATCAAGGGGCTGCTGCGCGACCAGTCGGTGTTCGCAGGCATCGGCAACGCCTACTCCGACGAGATCCTGCACGCCGCGAAGCTCTCGCCCTACCTGCTCGCGGCGAAGCTCACCCCCGAGCAGACCGAGGTGCTCTACCGGGCGATGCGCGACACCCTCGCCGAGGCGGCGGCCGTGGCATCCGGTCGCCCTCCGGCGGAGCTGAAAGACGCGAAGCGCCGCGCCATGCGCGTGCACGGCCGCACCGGCGAGACGTGCGAGGTGTGCGGCGACACGATCCGGCAGGTGATCTTCGCCGACTCGACCTTCCAGTACTGTCCGACCTGCCAGACGGGCGGCAAGCCGCTGGCCGACCGGGTGTTGTCGCGGCTCGTGAAGTAGCGCCCCGCCTGCCGCGGGTGGCACACCGTCGGTGCCGGATGGTAGGCAGGGGGGATGACGACTTCCGACGTGGCCTGGCCGCGCCCCGCCGGCCCGCTCGAGCTCCGGCTGCCGACCCGCGAACTCCTCGAGCAGGTCCTCGTGTGGCGCAACCGCCCCGAGGTGACCCGGTGGCTGCTGCGCACCGAGGTCGAGCCCGAGGCGTTCACGAAGACCTGGCTCGACGGCATCGACGACCCGCTCGACCACTCGGCGATCGCGGTGCTCGACGGCGAGGTCGTCGGCACCGGATCCCTCTGGATCACCGATGCGATGGGGCAGACCCACGGAGACCCGGCCGAGTACGTGCGCGCCGAGGCGGGCATCGGCTACGGGGTGGCCCCGCACCACGCAGGTCGCGGGTTCGCGACCGAGATCGCCCGCGCGCTCATCGACCTCGCCGTCGACGAGCTCGGCGCGCACCGCGTGACCGCCGGCTGCTACGCCGACAACATCGCCTCGTGGAAGGTCATGGAGCGGCTCGGCATGCGGCGCGAGCAGCACGGCGTGCGCGACTCGTGGCACGCCGAGCTCGGGTGGATCGACGGGTACACCTACGCCATCCTCGCCGACGAGTGGCGCGAGCGGCGGGTCGCCGAGCGGACCGCGGCGAACTGAGCGCGGCGAACGAGAGGCGCGCGGTGGATCTCGGCGCGAAGATCCTGACGACCCGGTGGGCGGTCCGACTCCCGATCCCGATGTTCACGGCCGGGTTCGGCTTCCTGTTCTTCGGGCGGCTGCTCATGCTCGAGCATCGCGGACGGGTGAGCGGCGAACGCCGGTACGTCGTCGTCGAAGCGGCACGGCACGAGTCGCGCGATCGCATCGTCGTCGCCTCGGGGTTCGGGCCGACCGCGCACTGGTACCGGAACCTCGAGGCCGAACCCAGGTGCGGCGTCAGTGTGGGCTGGCGCCGTCGGGTCCCCGCGCGCGCCGAGCTGCTCGACGCCGTCGAGAGCCGTGCCCTGCTCGACCGCTACGCGCGTGAACGCCCGAAGACGTGGGCGATGCTGCAGCGCTCGATCGTCGATGCGACCGGCGAAGCCGACCCCGAGATCCCGATGGTCAGGCTGCACCTCGAGCCGCGACATCCGCGCGGCTGACCGCCCCCGGCCTCGCACCGGCATCGAGCACCCCGTCGACGAGGCGCTCGAGCACGGCGAGACCGTCGATCGAGAGCACCGACTCGAGGTGCCCCTGCACCGATGCGACGCCGGCGCCGTTGAGGCCGTGCACGGCGCCGGTGTGCGGGTCTGCGGCGATCTCGAGCCCGTGTCGCGGGGTGCGGTCGAGCCCCGCATCGTACGCCGTGAACGTGTTGTAGTACCCGATCGTCGCGGTCTCGCCGAAGAGCGCGACCTCGCGCTGCAGGCCCTGTTGCGGTGCGGCCAGCGGTGCGACGGCGAGACCCGAGAGACGGGCGAGCACCTGGTGGCTGAGGCAGACGGCGAGCATCGGGCGCCGCTGGCCGAGCCGTGCGGCGATGAGCTCGTGCAGCCGGAACAGGCGCGCGTCGCCGGCGTCGCGCGGGTCGCCCGGGCCGGGGCCGAACACGACGAGATCCTCGGCGGCGTCGAGCGGGGCCTCGTGCCACGGCACGATCCGGGACGAGACGCCGAGGTGGTGCAGCTGGTGCGCGAGCATCGTCGTGAAGTCGTCGCCCGCGTCGACCACGAGCGCCGACACGCCGCGCGGGGGAGCGGCGGGTTGGGGCGCGATCCAGAAGGGCGCGAGGTGCGCGTTGCGCTCGGCGAGCGCGACCGGGTCGGAGGCCGAGGCGTCGCCCGTGGTGCCGGCGACGGCGGATCCGCCTCGTGCGTCGTCCTGCCGCGGGATGGCACCGAGCGCCGTGAGCATCCCGGCCGCCTTCGCGTGGGTCTCGGCCACCTCGCCGGCGGGGTCGGAGTGACGGACGAGCGTCGCGCCGACGGGCACGCGCACGCTGCCGTCGCCGTCGAGGTAGGCGGTGCGGATGAGGATCGGCGCGTCGAGGTCGTAGCCCGACGCCGTCGGCGTGAACCGCGCGAGCACGCCCGCGTAGTAGCCGCGCGGCGTGGTCTCGTGGCGGGCGATCACGGTGCAGGCGTTGCCCATCGGCGAGCCAGTCACGGTCGGGGCGAACATCGTGCGGCGCAGCACCTCGCGGGGGTCGAGGGTGCTCCGGCCCTCGAGCACGTACTCGGTGTGCGTGAGGCGGGACATGCGCTTGAGGAACGGCCCGCGGATGCGACCTCCGTCGGGGCAGACGGCGCTCATCATCTTGAGTTCCTCGTCGACGACCATCACGAGCTCCTCGCGCTCCTTGACGTCGGCGAGGAAGGCCTCGAGGGCGTCGTTCGACGGCGGGCCGTCGAGGTGGCGGAACGTGCCGGAGATCGGGTTCATGGTGACGACGCCGCCGACGCTCGAGACATGGCGCTCGGGGGTCGCGCCGACCGCCGAGAGGCCGGGGGTGTGCACCGCGAACGTCCAGTACGCGCCCGCCTCGTGCTCGAGGAGTGCGCGCAGCCAGCCCAGCACGGCGATGGCGGGCCGTTCGGCGGTCGAGCCGGCGAACTCGCGGCGGATCACGAAGTTCGCGCCTTCGCCCTGCCCGATCTCGCGCTCGATCACGCGCCGAACGATCGCGGCGTACTCGTCGTCGGCGACGTCGACGCGGAGGTCGTCGACGACGACCGGATGGCGCGGCAGCAGCCCGGTCGCGGCGTCGACCGCGACCTGCTCGCGTTCGCGCACGACGAGGCATCGGAGCGGAGCGCCGTCGTCGTGCGCGGCGAAACCGCGCTCGCGCACCTGCCGGAACGGCACGAGCGCGAGCACCTCGGCGCCGTCGAGCGGGATGTCGGCGAGGTGCTCGACGTCGAGCACGTCGCCGACGAGCACATCGAGCGTCGCCTCGCGTTCGCGGCGGATGACGGCGAACGCTGGCGGCGTGCTCGCGGCGAGCAGGGCGGTGAGGAGCTTCGTCATGGTGTCTCCGGGTCGGGCCCTCGGATGGACCCTCCGCAGAAACGGAACGACCGCCCTCGGGCGGTCGTGAGTCGTCGGAACGCGCAGGCCGCCTAGGAGGCGGGCCACCAGTTGCGGTTCGACGCGGTCATGTCGAGCACCATACGGCATGACGCGAGGGTGCGCCACCCGTATTACGCTTCGGGAATGCCCGCCGATCCGGATCCCATGCTCGTCGCCCGCCTCCGCGCGGCCGGCTGCGTCTTCGCCGAGGCGGAGGCCGAGCTGCTGGCGGCCGCCACCGACGACGACGTCGAGCTCGAGGCGCTCGTCGTCCGCCGAGTCGCCGGAGAGCCGCTCGAGGTCGTGCTCGGCTGGGCCGAATTCGCCGGGCTCCGGCTCGCCGTCGAACCCGGCGTGTTCGTGCCGCGGCATCGCACCGAGCTGCTCGCCGCAGAGGCCGCCGGGATCGCGCGCGAGGCGACGAGGTCGCACGGACGCCCCGCGATCGTCGTCGACCTCTGCTGCGGAGCGGGCGCCATCGGGGCCGTCGTGGCCGAGACGGCGGGGCAGGTCGACCTGTACGCCGCCGACCTCGACCCGGTCGCGGTGCGCGCGGCCCGACGCAACCTCGAGCCGCGCGGCGGGCGCGTGTTCGAGGGAGATCTCTACGACGCCCTGCCCACCGGGGTCGCGGGCCGCATCGACGTGCTCGCGGTCAACGCCCCGTACGTGCCCACCGACGAGATCGCGCTCATGCCGCCCGAGGCCCGCGAGCACGAGGCGGTGGTCGCGCTCGACGGCGGGCGGGACGGGCTCGACGTGCATCGCCGGGTCGTGGCATCCGCGCGCGAGTGGCTCGCGCCGGGCGGGAGCCTGCTCATCGAGACGAGCGAGTGGCAGTCCGACACGGCGGCCGAGCTCATGCGCGCCGGGGGCCTCGAACCGCGATCGGTGCGGGCCGACGACACGGACGAGGACGACACGGTCGTGGTCGTCGGCCGCCGCCCGCGGGCGACCGACCCGCGAGGCTGACCACGCCGCGCGGTCATGGTCGCCGGCGTTCGGCGAGCAGGCGCGCGACCTCGTCGTCGCCGGTCTGGGCGAAGTCGAGGTAGTGCATGCCGACCGCCATGAATCCCGGCGGTGCCGCGAGGCACACGACCTCGTCGACCTCGGGCGAGGCCTCGAGCGCCGCGAGGCTGTCGGGCGCGGCGACCGGCACGGCGACGACGACCCGGGCGGCGCCGCGGGCACGGGCCACGCGACAGGCGACGCGCATCGTCGCGCCGGTGGCGACGCCGTCGTCGACGACGATCGCGGCGCGCCCCGCGAGCGGCACCGGCGACGCACCGCCGCGGAAGCGCGCCACCCGTGCGTCGAGCTCGGCCCGTTCGCGCTGGAGCACGGCGTCGAATCGCGCACGGTCGACGCGCGCCGACGCGATGACGTCGTCGTTGCGCACGAGTGCGCCCTCCTCGCCGATCGCGCCCATCGCGAGTTCGGGCTGTCCCGGCGTGCCGAGCTTGCGCACGACGAGCACGTCGAGGGGGGCGCCGAGCGCGTCGGCGACGGGTGCGGCGACCGGCACGCCTCCGCGCGGCAGCCCGAGCACGACCGGGTCGTGCAGCGCCGCTGACGCCTGGGAGCGCGACCGTTCGAGGAGCCGGGCGGCGAGTCGCCCGCCCGCCTCGACGCGGTTCGCGAAATGCTCCATGAGAACGGCCAGGATGCCTCGTGGGTGGCTGCACTCTCCTGACTAGCCCGACGCGGCAGGAGCGTCAACCCCTTGCGCGGCGCCGTGAAAGCCGAGGGGACTTCGTGTTCAGGGGCTCGTCGCCTACACTGGTGCAAATCCTTCCCCCGGGCTCCCCGGTTCGGGGCGAACCCGTTCAAGGATTCGGCGGGCCCCCAACCCCGTCACTTGGAGAACCCGTGGGACGTCATACTGTCGCGGCGCCGGTGAAGAAGCCTGCCCGCAATCTCGTCATGTCCGTCGTCGGGGCGGTCGCCGTCGTCGCCGTCGTCGGCACGGGCATCTTCCTCTGGGTCGGAGGGCACCTCGACCCGCTGCTCGCCTCCGCCGAGGCCGGTTGCGACGACCCCCAGAAGCTCGTCGTCGTCGCCGACCGGTCGATCGCGCCGGCGGTCGCCGAGATCGCCGATCGCTTCGACCGCGCGTCGGAGAACTGCGTCACGACGAAGGTCACCCCGCAGGACTCGGCCGACACGTCCGCAGTCCTCGCATCGGGCACCATCGAAGCCGACGCCTGGGTGCCCGAATCGAGTGTCTGGCTCGATCGCATGAATGCGACGGCCGCATCGCTCGGCCAGGCGCCCCCCGTCGTCGAGGCGGGCGGGTCGGTCGCCTCCACGCCGATCGTGTTCGCCGCCGCGGCGACCGACGCCACGGCGCTGGCGAGCGAGCCGGTCAGCTGGTCGCGGGTGCTGCGCGGCACCCTGCCGACGATCCTGCCCGACCCCGAGGCATCCGCGGCGAGCCTCGCGGGCCTCCTCGCGCTGCGCGGCCACGCCTCGCCCGACGATCCGCGGCAGTTCGCGGGCGCGATGCTCGCGCTCGGCAAGTCGATCCCCGCGTCGACGAGCGCCGCCTTCGGCTCGCTCGGTGTGGGTGAGGCTCCGGCGGTCGTCGTCACGAGCGAGGCGCAGGTCGCGGCGTACAACGGCGAAGAGCCGGCCGAGCCGCTCGTCGCCGCGTACCCGGCCGACGGCACCGTCGCGCTCGACTACCCCTTCGTGCATCTCACCCTCGAGAAGTCGAAGCGAGAGGTGCTCGGCGATTTCGAGGCGGCCCTCGCCGACGGGGCGAAGACCTTCGCGAAGCACGGCTTCCGTGCGCCCGACGGCAGCGGGAAGCTCGACCTCGCCGGGGTCGGCGCCTCGGGCCCGGGCGCGGAGCCGGCGACCGACGGTCAGGCCCAGCTCGAGATCCTGCGCGCCTGGAGCGTGCTGACGCTGCGCTCGCGCATGCTGACCGTGATCGACGTGTCGGGGTCGATGGAGGAGCCGGCGGCCAACGGGCTGCGACGCATCGACGTCTTCCAGCAGGCGGCGCTCGGGGCCATGGAGAAGTTCTCGGGCGAGGTGGAGCTCGGGGTCTGGCTCTTCTCCACCGCGCGCAACGGCGACCTCGACTACGAGGACGTCTCGCCGATCGCGCCGCTCGCCGACGCCGCCCACACTCAGCAGATCGCCGGCATCATCCAGTCGCTGCCCGCTCGGCTCGGTGGGGCGACCGGCCTCTACGACACGACGCTCGCGGCCGTGAAGCGCGTGCGCGAGTCGTACGACCCCGAGAAGGTCAACTCGGTGCTGCTCATCACCGACGGGCGCAACGAAGACGAGAACGGCATCGACCTCGACACCCTGCTCGCCGAGCTCAAGAAGCTGGACGACCCGGCGAAGCCCGTGCCCGTGATCATGATCGGCTTCGGGCCCGACACCGACCTCGCGGCGATGCAGCAGATCGCCCAGGCCACGCAGGGCGCCGCGTACTCGGCGACGGAGCCCGAAGACCTCTCGACCGTGCTCGTCGACGCGCTCTCGCAGCGCAGCTGCCGCCCGAACTGCGGCTGACGGCGGCGCGCCCGACGACGAAGGGCGAGGGAGCGGTGCTCCCTCGCCCTTCGGACGTACCGCGGCTCAGTGGCCCACCGGCGCCCCCTGCTCCATGTCGGCCGGGCGGCGGACGAGGAACGCGCCGACGATCGCCACGAGCGACAGGATCGCGCCGACCATGAACGCCGAGCTGATGCCGGCCGCGTTCGCCGCGACGGTCGAGGCGCCGTTCGCCTCGGCGATCGCTGCGCGCGACGTCATCACGGTGATGAAGAGCGCCGTGCCCGCGGCGCCCGCGACCTGCTGCACGGTGCCGACGATCGCCGAGCCGTGCGAATAGAACCTCGGTTCGACCGAACCGAGCGCCGAGGTGAACAGCGGCGTGAACATGAAGGCGAGCGCCGCCGACATGACCATGTGCGCGACGAGGACGAGCCAGGGCGACGTGTGGTCGGTGACCAGCGTCAGGCTCCACAGCACGCCCGACACGACGATCGAGCCCGGTACGAGCAGGGGCGTCGGACCGAACCGGTCGTAGAGCCGGCCCACGGTCGGCCCGAGCAGGCCCATGATGAGGCCGCCGGGCAGGAGCAGGAGACCCGTGTAGAGCGGCTCGAGCCCGAGCACGTCCTGCAGGTAGATCGGCAGCAGGATGATCGTGCCGAACAGCGCCGCCATCATGACGACCATGAGCGCGACCGACAGCGCGAAGTTGCGCGAGGTGAACGTGCGCAGGTCGAGCAGGGCGCGGTCGTGGCGCTGCAGCATCAGCTGACGCACGATGAACGCGGCGATGCCGGCGACGCCGACGGCGAGCGAGACCCACATGGCCGTCGCGTCGGCCGCGCTGCGACCGCTGACGACACCGCCGACGAGGCTGAGCCCGTAGACGAGGCCGCCGAAGCCGAACGCCGAGAGGATCACCGAGAACACGTCGATCGGCAGCTTGCGCGTCTCGCTCACGTTCGTGACGCGGCGGATGCCGATGACGAGCATGACCAGTGCGATCGGCAGCACGAGCCAGAACATGAACCGCCAGGTCAGGTAGTTCAGGATGAGCCCCGAGATCGTCGGCCCGATCGCGGGTGCGACCGACATGACGATCGAGACGCGCCCCATGAACCGGCCGCGGTCGGACGGGGCGACGAGGGTCATGAGCGTCGTCATCAGCAGCGGCATCATGATGGCGGTGCCGGTGGCCTGCACGACACGGGCGCCGAGGAGCACCTCGAAGCCCGGTGCGAGCGCGGCCATCAGCGTGCCGGCCGAGAACAGGCTCATCGCGGTGATGAAGATGGGACGGGTCGGGTACCGCTGCAACAGGAAGCCCGTGATCGGGATCACGACGGCCATCGTCAGCATGAAGGCCGTGGTCAGCCACTGTGCCGCCGAGAGCGTGATGTGCAGGTCGTCGACGAGATGCGGGATCGCCACGCCCATGATCGTCTCGTTGAGGAAGACGACGAAGGTCGCGGCGAGCAGCAGCCAGATGACGCGCGTGTTGCTCGCGCCGTGGGCGGGCTGATGGGCGACGACCGCGGCGTCCTGGGCCGCGGCGTCGGCGTCGACGGCCGGAGTGGAGGCGGTCGAGGGGTCGAGGTCGGATACGGCGCGTTCGGTCACAGAGTTTCCAATCGAGATCGGCGCGGAGCGCGCCGGAACGTGCGTCGAGACGTGAAAGGTGCGGAAGAAGCGGACAGGTGGGTCAACCCGGTACGGGCGACGCGCTATTCCCGGATTCGGAGATGGATCGGAATGCATGGAAACAGTCGCGTTGCGAAGCCCGTGCCGGTCGCCGCGGCTGCGGCGACCGGTGTCGAATCGATCAGGGCCTCACGATAGTGCGCACCGCCGACACGGCCCGCGCGACGGCGGCCGAGGCATCCTCGATCTCGGCCGGCGTGGTCGCGGAACCGAGCGTGAACCGCACCGCGGTCTGCGCGAGCTCGGCGGGCACGCCGATCGCCGTCAGCACGTGCGACGGGTCGTCGCGTCCGGCGGCGCAGGCCGAGCCGCTCGAGCAGATGACGCCGTCGCGTTCGAGTTCGAGCAGCACCGCCTCGCCGCTCGTGCCGGGGAAGACGAACGAGACGGTGCCGGGCAGCCGGTCGGAGGGGTCGCCCGTGAGCCGGGCCTCCGGCACCTCGGCGAGCACGCGCGCGGTGAGCCGCGCGCCGAGCGCGCCGATGCGCTCGACGGCCTCGGCGCGCTCGGCCTCGGCCAGCTGCAAGGCCGTGGCGAACGCGACCGCACCGGCGACGTTCTCGGTGCCCGACCGGCGCCCGCGCTCCTGTCCGCCGCCGTGCAGCACGGGCTCGAGGGGCAGCCGGCCCCGCACGATGAGGGCGCCGGTGCCCTTCGGGGCTCCGATCTTGTGGCCGGCGAGCGAGATCGCATCGACGCCGAGCGCGTCGAGCGAGAGCGGCAGCCGGCCGGCCGCCTGCACCGCGTCGGTGTGCACGAGGGCACCGACGCCGTGGGCGAGTCGTGCGAGTTCCGCGACGGGCTGCACGGTGCCGATCTCATTGTTGGCGAGCTGCACCGACACGAGCGTCGTGTCGGGCCGGAGCACGGCCGCCAGGGCGTCGGGTGTCGTGCGCCCGCCGGCGTCCACCGCGACCTCGTCGACGTCGAAGCCGTGGTGGCGGGCGAGGTAGGCGGCCGATTCGAGCACGGCCTCGTGCTCGATGGGGGAGACCACCACGTGCCGGCCCCGCGGATCCGCGAGCGCGAGGCCCTTGACCGCGAGGTTGTCGGCTTCGGTGCCGCCGCTCGTGAAGACGACGTCGCCGGGCCGGCAGCCGATCGCCTCGGCGACCGCCGTCCGGGCGGCCGCGAGCGCCCGCGCCGCCTCGTCGCCGAGCCCGTGCCGGCTCGACGGGTTGCCGAACGCACCCGTCAGGTACGGCCACATCGCCTCGAGCACCTCGGGGCGCGCGGGCGTCGTCGCCGCGTGATCGAGGAAGATCACGGATGCCTCGCGGCAGCGGCAGCGGCAGCGGGGGCGGCGCCGGCGGCGGCGCTCTCCACCACCACGTCGAGCCCGAGGTCGAGCGACCGCACCGAGTGGGTGAGCGCGCCGACCGAGATCACGTCGACTCCCGTCGCCGCGATCGCGGCGACCGTGTCGAGGTTCACCCCGCCCGACGCCTCGACGATCGTGCGGCCGTCGATGAGCGCGACGCCCGCGCGCAGCTCGTCGGTCGTGAAGTTGTCGAGCATGATCGTGTCGGCCCCGCCCGCGAGCACGGGCGCGATCTGGTCGATGCGGTCGACCTCGACCTCGAGGTGCGCGGTGTGCGGCATCCGGTCGCGCGCCTCGCGGAGCGCGGTCGCGAGGTCGACGCCGCCGGCCGTGAGCACCGCGAGGTGGTTGTCCTTCGCCATGATCGCATCGGAGAGCGAGCGGCGGTGGTTGCGCCCGCCGCCGTCGCGCACGGCCTGGCGCTCGAGGCTGCGCAGGCCCGGCGTCGTCTTGCGGGTGTCCACGATGCGCGCGCCGGTGCCGGCGACCGCCGCGACGTATCGGGCCGTGAGCGTCGCGATGCCCGACATGCGCTGCAGCAGGTTGAGCCCGACGCGTTCCGCGCGCAGGATGCCCCGTGCCGGACCCTGCACTCGGGCGAGCACCGCACCGGCCGCGAAGGGCTCGCCGTCGCGCGCGAGCGGCTCCACGGCGATGCGCGCGTCGACGAGGCGGAATGCCGCCGCGAACACGTCGATGCCGCTCAGCATGCCGGGCTCGCGTGCGACGAGCTCGGCCGTCGCGGTCGCGTCGGCCGGGATGAGCGTGTCGCCGGTGAGGTCGCCCCAGGGGGCGTCCTCGTCGAGGGCTGCGGTGACGATGCGCTCGATTTCACGGGTGTCGGTCATCAGGCGGCCTCCTCGAGGTCGGGGGTCGTGGTGCGCGTCCGGTCGGCGGTGGTCGCGGCGCGCGGGTCGTCGGTGCGGAAGTGGGCGCCGATGCTCGCGCGGCGCGCGAGCGCTGCGGCGACGGTCAGTCGGGCGAGGTCGAGCAGGTTGCGGTCCTCCGCGCGGCGGCGATCGACGGGGGCGGGGGCGTCCCACGCGTCGAGCAGCGCGGATGCCTCGGCGAGCCCGCGCACGTCGCGCTCGAGCCCGACACGGCGCCACATGAGCTCCTGCAGTGCGGTGCGCTCGACCGGCGCACCAGCGAGGCGGGTGCGCTCGCCCGAGCCGGTTCCGCTTCCGTCTCCGTCGGCGACGCCGCCGCGCCGTCCGATCGAGTCGTCGGAACGCTCCGACGGCGCGCCGTTGGAGGCCGCGTCGGCGCGCCGTGCAGCGAGTGCTGCAGTCGGTGACGGGGAGGCGGACTGCGATGCGCCGCCGCCCGTGATCGCGCGGGCGGCGCGCTCGCCGAAGACGGCCGCCTCGAGCAGCGAGTTCGACGCGAGGCGGTTCGCGCCGTGCACGCCCGTGCGGGCGCACTCGCCGACCGCGTAGAGACCGCGGAGGCTCGACCGGCCGTCGAGGTCGGTGACGATGCCGCCCATCGCGTAGTGCGCGGCCGGGGTGACGGGCACCGGCTCGCGCGCCCAGTCGAAGCCCGCCTCGCGCACGACCCGGTCGAGCCCGGGGAAGCGTTCTGCGAGGAACGCCGCGCCGAGGTCGGTCGCATCGAGTCGCACGGGTTCGCCGCCCTGCTCGGTCATGCGACGCCAGACGGCGCGGGCGACGACGTCGCGCGGGGCGAGCTCGGCGTCGGCGTGCACGTCCGCCATGAACCGGGCGCCCGCGGCGTCGCGCAGCACCGCGCCTTCGCCCCGGACGGCCTCGGAGATGAGCGGTGTGCCCGGCGCGGCGAGGGCCGTCGGGTGGAACTGGGTGAACTCGAGGTCGGCGACCGCGGCTCCGGCGCGCCACGCCGCGGCGACGCCGTCTCCGGTCGCGACGTCGGGGTTCGTCGTATGCCGATAGAGGCATCCGCTGCCGCCGGTCGCGAGCACGACCGCGTCGGCGCGTCGTTCGACGAGCGCGCCGTGCTCGTCGAGCAGCCGGGCGCCGACGACGACGGGACGACCGTCGTCGCCCGGCTCGACGAGCAGGTCGACGAGCATCGTGCGTTCGTCGATGCGCACGGCACGCCGGCGCACCGTGTGGACGAGCGCGGCCTCGATCGCCGCACCGGTCGCGTCGCCGCCCGCGTGCACGATGCGGGCTCGCGAGTGCGCCGCCTCGAGGCCGCGCGAGAGCCCGGACTCGCCGCGGTCGAACGCGACGCCGAACCTGATGAGGTCGCGCACCCGCGCGGGCCCCTCGTCGCACAGCACGCGCACCGCTTCGGGGTCGGCGAGACCCGCGCCGGCGGCGAGCGTGTCGGCGAGGTGCCGCTCGGCCGAGTCGTCGGGGAACAGCGCCGCGGCGATGCCGCCCTGGGCGTAGCGGGTGTTGGTCTCGGCGAGCTCGGTCTTCGTGACGAGCTCGACGCCCGCCCCCGCGTCGGCGGCCCGAACGGCGGCCCAGAGGCCGCCGATGCCACCGCCGACGACGAGCACGCTCGTCATCTCAGGCTCCCGGAGCGGGCGTCGGTGCCGGCGGCTTCGCCGCGAGCATGCGCTCGAGCGCGAGCCGCGCGGGATCCGCGACATCGGCGGGCACGCTGATGCGGTTGACGACGCGCCCTTCGACGAGCTCCTCGAGCACCCATGCGAGGTAGCCGGGGTGGATCCGGTACATGGTCGAGCACGGGCACACGACCGGGTCGAGGCAGAAGATGGTGTGCTCGGGGTGCTCGGCGGCCAGGCGCTGCACGAGGTTGATCTCGGTGCCGATGGCGAAGGTCGAACCGGCGGGCGCCGCCGCGATCGCCTTCACGATGAAGTCGGTCGACCCCGCGGCGTCGGCGGCGTCGACGACGGGCATGGGGCACTCGGGGTGCACGATGACCTGCACGCCCGGGTGCGTCGCGCGCGCCTCGGCGATCTGGTCGACGGTGAAGCGCTTGTGCACCGAGCAGAACCCGTGCCAGAGGATCACCCTCGCGTCGGCGAGCTCGTCGACGGTGCTCCCGCCGAGGGGCTTGCGGGGGTTCCACATCGGCATCTGCGAGAGCGCGACCCCCATGGCCTTGGCCGTGTTGCGCCCGAGGTGCTGGTCGGGGAAGAACAGCACGCGCTGCCCGCGCTCGAAGACCTGCTCGAGCACCGTGCGGGCGTTCGACGAGGTGCAGACGATGCCGCCGTGCCGGCCCACGAACCCCTTGAGCGCCGCCGACGAGTTCATGTAGGTGACCGGCACGACGGGCACCCGCCCCGAGGCGTCCACCGCGTCGAGGTCGCCGTAGACGTCGGCGAGCTGCTCCCAGCACTCCTCGACGCTCGACAGGTCGGCCATGTCGGCCATCGAGCAGCCGGCGGCGAGGTTCGGCAGGATGACCGCCTGGTCGGGCCGGGAGAGCAGGTCGGCGGTCTCGGCCATGAAGTGCACGCCGCAGAAGACGATCGCCTCGGCGTCGGGCCGGGTGAGCGCGGCGTTCGCGAGCTGGAACGAGTCGCCGACGAAGTCGGCGTGCTGCACCACCTCGTCGCGCTGGTAGAAGTGGCCGAGCACGACGACCCGGTCGCCGAGCGTCGCCTTCGCGGCGCGGATGCGCTCGTGCAGCTCGTCGTCGGAGGCCAGCCGGTATTCTTCGGGCAGCGCGCCCTGCCGCGGCGACCCGGTCGGGATGACGTCGCCCATCGAGGCGCCCGGGCCGTAGCCGGCGGGGCCGGAGTCGAACTCCCACGGGCCCTTGGCGAGTTCGGGTGCGCAGCTCGCCCCCGGCGCGGCGCCCGAAGCGATGAGCTGCAGGCTGCGGTCGACGGATGCCTCGCGGCGGATGCTCGGCGTCGTGATGGTCATGAGGCTGGCCTCTCGCTCTGGAACGGTTCTCGGGCCCCGGCCGTGCGGACGGAGGCGTCGTAGCGGTACAGCTTGGGCGGGCGGTGCGCCGCACCGGCGAGCAGCTCGCCGGTCTCGCGCAGGCGGCCCGACGCGATCATGGTGCGTCGGAAGTTCGCCGGGTCGAGCGGCCGCTGCAGCACCGCCTCGTAGACCTCGCGCAGCTCGGCGAGCGTGAAGGTCTCGCCGAGGAACGAGTGGGCGAGCTCGGTGTACTCGACCTTGGTGCGCAGCCGCCAGAGTGCGTACTCGACGATGCGGTTGTGGTCGAACGCGAGCCCGGGCAGCGTGTCGGCCGGCACCCAGCGCACGTTCGGCCCGGCGACGGCGCGAGCCGCCTCGTCGCTCTGCACGAGTGCCCAGTAGACGACCGAGACGACGCGCGCGTCGGGGGAGCGGTCGACCTCGCCGAACGTGTAGAGCTGCTCGAGGTACTTGGGCGCGAGGCCGGTCGTCGCGCGCAGGGTGCGCGCCGCGGCGACCTCGAGTTCTTCGTTGACGGGAAGCCAGCCTCCGGGCAGTGCCCAGAGCCCGAGCTGCGGCTCGCGGGTGCGGCGCACGAGCGGAGTCCACAGCACCGCGCGCCCGGCGGCGTCCGGCCGCAGCGCGAAGATCACCGTCGACACGGCGAGGCGCATCTGGGCGTCGCGGGGCTGCGGCATGCGAGCGGTCCTTCGGTTCGGAGAGTTCAGGTCAGTCTGACTCGAACTGTGGTCGACGACAGCTTACAGTCACTCTGACCAGAACGCGAACTCGGTGGCGCCGCTGACCCGGGATCGGGGTCGGCACTGATGCCCGGGCGCCCGGGGGCGAGCACGCTCGATGGGTCCCGACACCATCCCCACCCGACCAGAGAGGAGGCGCGCCATGAAGAAGGCGTTCCTCGTGACCACCGTCCTGTTCATCGTCGACTCGATGCTGCAGGTGTACCTCGCCGCATTCGGCACGTTCGGCATGGAGACCGGCGACGAGAACGCGTTCAGCGCGCACGGCATCAACGGGCAGATCGTGCTTCGCGTGCTCGCCCTCGCCATGATCGCGTTCGCCGCGCTCGCGAGGGCCGGCAAGCGCACGATCTGGATGACGGTGACCGTGTTCCTGCTGACCGTCCTGCAGCTGCTCATCTTCATCCTGACCGGCGTGATCTTCGGCATCGGGCCGGAGAGCGCCGCCCCGCCGCTGCCGGCGATGCTCATGGTGAGCCTGCACGGCCTCAACGGCGCACTCATCATCGTGCTCGGCGTCGCGCTGTTCTTCCGGGCGCGCAAGCTCGTTCGCGAGGGCTCGGCGTCGTCGCAGCCGACCACCGACACCGTGGTCGAACAGGCCCAGCCGACGAGCGTCGCTTGACCTGCGCAACCACCACGGCGAGGAGGACCCCACGATGAGCACGGCGGCCCTCCTCGCCCTGTACGGCATCGTGATCATCGCGGCGGCCGGCCTCTGGGCGGCCGCCGCGACGACCGGTGCACGGCACGCCCGCTGGTTCGCGGCGGGCGGATGCCTCGCCGTCGTGGGCGCCGCCGCGATCGCCGCCGGCCTCGCCGTGCGCGACGTCGCGTTCGCCGACGAGAAGCTGTTCGTCGGCGTCCCGCTCGCGCTCGCGGGCTGCGTCGCGGGTCTGGCCGCCATTGGTCGTCGCCGCTGCGCCGACGGAGCCGACGGAGCCGACGGCACCGACGACCCCGCGACGCGCATCGCGCTCATCGCAGCGGTCATCGCGGTCGCGGGGGCGGCGGCCGAGACCTGGATCATCGGCGGGCCGGTGCGCTTCGTGCCGACCGTCGTCCTGCTCGCGGTGGTCGCGCTCGCGATCGGTGCGACGTGGGCCGTCGTCGACAGGCGGGGCCGCCGCACCGTCACCGGGTTCGCCGCGCTCGCCGGCCTCGCCGTCGGCGCATCGATCGGCTGGGTATGGCTCGCCGACACCGCGCCACCGAGCCTCGAGGCGGCCCCGGGCCACCACGCCGTCGCGGCCGGCGCGTCGGCCGGCGCCGGTGCCGAGGCATCCGTCTCGGTCGCCGACCTGCGCACGCCGGCCGACCCCGGCCGCCGCACCGACCGGTTCACCCTCACCGCGAAGCGCTCGCTCGTCGTGCTCGACGACGGGGCGACGATCGACGCGTGGACGTTCGACGGGCAGGTCCCCGGCCCGGAGCTCCGCGTGCGCGAGGGCGACCTCGTCGAGGTCGAGCTCCGCAACGACGACATCGCCGCCGGGGTCACGCTGCACTGGCACGGCGTCGACGTGCCGAACGGGGAGGACGGCGTCGCCGGCGTCACGCAGGACGCCGTGCTGCCCGGCGACTCGTTCGACTACCGCTTCGTGGCCGACGAGCCGGGCACGTACTGGTACCACACCCATCAGGGTTCGGCCGAGGGCGTGCGCAAGGGGCTCTACGGCATGCTCGTCGTGGAACCGGCCGACCCCCCGAGGCCGGCCGACGGCGCCGGGACGCTCGACGTCTCCGCGCCCGTGCACACCTTCGGCTCCCACGTCGTCGTCGGCGAGCACGCGCACGCCGAGACCCGCGAGGTCGCACCGGGCACGCGCGTGCGGGTGCGGCTCGCCGACACCGATCTCGAACCGCTCGCTGCGCGACTCGAGGGGGTCCCGTTCACCGTGGTCGCGGTCGACGGCCGCGACCTGGCCGGCGGTGCCGAGGTCGCGGATCGTTCGCTCAGGCTGCCCGCCGGCGGACGGATCGACGTCGAGTTCACGATGCCGGACGCCCGCGTCGCGCTCGGCGTCGACCGGTCCCGCGAGGCGGGACTCGTCTTCCTGCCGGGCGAGGGGGATGCCTCGGGGCCGGCGCTCGCCGTTGCCGGTGACACCGCGTCGGCGGTTCCGATGCCGGTGCCCTCGGCCGCGCCCGAGCTCGACCTGCTGTCGTACGGCGCGCCCGACCCGGCCGCCGTGCGTCTCGCGGCGGCGACCCCCGACGTCGACGCGCGCCTCGTGCTCGACCGCCTGCCGCGCTTCGTCGGCGGTGCGCCGAAGTACGCCTACACGGTCGACGGCCGAGTGTTCCCGCACATCGATCCCGTGTCGGTGCGCGAGGGCGACCTCGTGCGGCTCACGATCGTCAACCGCGGGTTCGAATCGCATCCGATGCACGTGCACGGGCACCACGTGCTCGTGCTCTCCCGCGACGGGGTCGTCGCGACCGGTGCCCCGCTCCGGCTGGACTCGGTCGACGTTCGGCCGGGGGAGGTGTGGCAGGTGCTCCTGGTCGCCGACAATCCCGGCATCTGGATGGACCACTGCCACAACCTCGAGCACGCCGCCGAGGGAATGATGATGACGCTCGCCTACGAGGGCGTCACGAGCCCGTTCGAGCACGACGGGCACGGCAACCGACCGGAATGAGCGCGGTGCGGGCCGGCGGGGCAGGATGTCTCGCCGGCGCGCCGGTCACTCGGAGGTGCGCTGCGCGGCGATCCGGTCGCACATGTCGTCGCGGAGGGCCCGGACGTCGCCGTCGCGCTCGAAGAGCCGGGGCAGCTCGTCGAGGCCGGGGTAGTGGCTGCTCGCGGCCTCGAGCTCGCCGAACGAGTCCTGTCCGCAGTGCGCGGCGGTGCTCAGCGCCTCGGTGAACCGATCGCGGCTCGCCGACGACAGCGCCCAGCCGAGCGGGGGCACGACGGCCGGCTCGGAGGCGGGTGCGACCACGACGACGCCGCCGTCGATCCGGCCCTCGTCGCCGATCAGGGTGTCGACGGCCGCGGCGCACGCGGCATCGCCTTCGGGACAGGCCTCGGGGAGGGTGAGCGCGATGCGCTGGATCCACGCGTCCTGCGCGGTGAGCCGGACCCGTGCCGCATTGCCGGTGATCGGCGCGAGCGGTTCGGCCTCGGCCCTCGTGACGTCGGTGACGAGGTCGTAGCCCTGCGAGTTGCGCAGGTAGAGGAGCACCGGAACGAGCTTGGTGTCGGACGCCGGATCGTCGTTCACGGCGGCGAAGACCTTCATGAGTGCCGGGGCGATGTCGGCGATCGTCGCGAGCGACGTCGGTTCGACGTACCCGCCGTCGACGAACTGGGCGCCGGCGCGACCGCCCACGTCGCGGCACGGACCCGTGCCCGGCATGCTGCCGGTCGGGGTGATCACCGCGAAGCGCGCCGACAGCATGGCGGCCGTCGACCAGTCGAGGCCCGCCAGGCAGTCGGCCGCGTCCTGCGCGCCGTCGACTCCGGGCAGCTCGCCGAACTGCAGCATGGACGGCAGCCCGCCGGTGGCGTCGCACGGGCCGATCGCGCCGCCCACCGGTGCGAAGTCCGACGCCGCCCGCTCGGCGGTGACGGGCGCCTGCTGCACGAGCAGCCGGCATTTCGTGACGACGTCGGCGGAGTTCATGAGCAACGCCCCCGTCAGCGGGTCGATGTCGTTCGTGAACGGCTCGCCGAGGGCCGTGCCCTGCTCCCAGAACGATTCGATGAGCGCGGCGCGATCCCGCCAGCGCCAGCCGTCGTCGTCGGTCTCAGACGAATCGAGGTACGACGGCATGTGCACGCCCCACCCGCCCGCGACCGCATCGCCGACGACGAGCGCGAGCGCCGCAGTCGACACGGCGCCCGGCGCCGAGAGCCGCGCGGCCGAGTCGACGAGCGATCCGTCGGCGTCCTGCGGGTTGGTGCCCGCAGAACTGGCGAGCGCGAGTCCGACCGAGCCGCCGCTGATCCCGCTCGCGACGAGACCGGACTTCCCGGCGCAGCCCGGCAGCGCGTCGAGCACCGAGGCGGTCCAGTAGGCGGCCCGGATGCCGCCGCCCTCGGACGCGATCAGGAACACCGGCCGGATCCGTGTCCCGTCCTCGGCCTCGTAGGTGCAGGCGCTCTCCGATCGGAGGTCGCCGAGACGCTGGGCCAGCGCGTCGGGTTCGACGAGGTTGCGGGCGGAGTCCTCGTTCGAGACGTGCACCCGGTGCAGGGCCGTGTCGGAGAGCCCCCACGGCACGGCCGAGAGGGCGACGTTGATCGCGAGCGGCATCACGAGGGCGAGCGCGATCACGGGGCTCGCCTTCATGTTGAGCCAGCGGAAGGGCGCGATGAGCGCCCGTGCCTGCAGGATGAGCGTGAACGAGCCGAGCACCGCCACCCAGGCGCCGAGTGCGAGGAGCACGACGGCGACCGCGCCGAGCGCCGCGCCGAGCTGCGCCGGCCAGAGCATCGCCGCGACGAGGGCGACCGAGCCGACCCCGAGCGCGATCCACTCGACGAGCATGGCGCGCGACACGTTGCCGTCCTTCGCCGAGCGGTGGTCGGTCGGGTCGAGACGCCCCGCGCGCAGCAGGCGCCCGCCCCACGAGGTGCGGTCGGCGAAGCCGATGACGGCCATCGGCGCGAGCACGGCGACGGCGGCCGACACGGGCACCAGCAGCCAAGCCGCCACGGATGTCGCGGAGCCGCCGAGCACGAGCGGTACGAGGAACGAGCGCACGACGCCGACCGCGCCGACGACGAGCACGACGGCGGAGAGCGAGTCGCCGACGATCCAGCTGTCGCTCGCCCGCTCGACCGACAGGGGCCTGGGCTGCTCCGGGTGATGTGCGACCCAGCGGGCGCCGATCGCGGCGAGGCCGGCGATGACCAGTTCGACGACGAGCACGGCGAGGAAGGTCGGCAGGTGCACGGGGAACGCCCCGTCAGGATCGACGGGTCCGACGATCGCGACGGTCGCGATCGCGAGGCCGATCTGGGCGACCGGTGCGATGAGCCAGGGGAACGCCGCATCGAACGGCCGGGGCGTCGGCCGGCCGACCCACCCGTTCACCCGGGTCTCGATCATGTAGCGGGTGCGGCGGCGCCCGAGCGCGAGCGCGAGTGCGCCCGTGACGAGCATCGCGACGATCGCGGCGAACCCGTGCACGGCGCCGATCGGGCCGTCGGCCCACTGGCGCTGCACATCGGGGAGCTGGTCGAGGAGGTCGGCGGCCGGGATGCAGGCGAGCACGAGGAGGACGACGATGGCGAGGGCGGCCAGGCGGTGCACCCAGATCGCGCGGCCCAGCCGGGCGATCCGGTTGGCGAGCCAGCTCCGGTACGCCGTGATCCGCAGCACCGCCACCCCGAACACGACGAACCCGAGCACCTTGATGACCGTGGCCCAGACGAGCACGCCGCCGACCGCACCGGATGCCGCCTCGAGGCCGTTCGCGACGGTGAGTCCGGCGACGAGCTGGAGCGCGTCCTCGAGCACCTCCGCCCCGACGATCGCGATGAGGGCGATCCTCGGCACCGTCTGCGCCCGGCGCGGCGCCTGCCGCACGAGGCCGCGGAGCAGTGTCGCGTACGCCGCCACCATGACGAGGTCGAGCACGGCGGACAGTGCGATCCACACGCCGAGGTCGGCATGCCATGGCATGTGCGCCCAGGCCGCCCAGCTCTCGTGCTGGAACGGCCCGAGCGGACCGAGCACGAGGTTGAGGGAGTGGCTCCGCCCGTCGGCGTCGGGGACGCTCGCGATGAGCCGATCGAGTTCGGCGAGGGCCACGGCGATGAGCAGCACGGTCGCGGCGAGGGAGAGCACGCGGCCGACCCGTCTCCACACCGCGTCGCCGATGCCCGGCCACGTCGGTCGCGGCACGTCGTCGCGGCGTCCGGCGGCGTCGTCCTGCACCGCCGCGCGCGCGCCCGAGGCTTGCGTCACCAGCACCACCCGCCCAAGCTCGAACCTGTTGTTGCGACGAGGCTATCGCCCGGCGGACATCGCCGTCCGTACCGCGTACGGGGGGGGCGAAGGGGGACACCATCGGCCCGCCCGGTCGGGCGCTGCTAGGATCACGGTACAACCTCATACCGGGCCATCGACGCGTCGCGGGAGAGCCGGAGCCTCGTTCAGTTCCATCGAACAGGGCCGCCCGGCACCGAAGGAGCAAGCCTCCCTGCCAATCTCTCAGGTCACACACCGCGATGACGAGGCCGCTCTGAAAAGTGCCCCGCGATGCGCGCGGGGCCGCCCACGGTGAAAGCGCGTCATCGCGTGAAACTCTCAGGCTCATGACAGAGGGGGAGTTCTCATGCGGCATCCGCCGCACGAATCGCGACCGCGCCGACACCGTCCGTCGGCCAGTCTGGAGAACTCGTGACGAACGACCCCGGTACCACCATCCCCGCCGACGAGCGACGGAGCCCGCTCGATGCCGTGCACCGCGCCGCGGGTGCGAGCTTCACCGACTTCGCCGGCTGGCAGATGCCGGTGCGCTACTCGTCCGACCTCGCCGAGCACCATGCCGTGCGCACGACGTCGGGCATCTTCGACCTCTCGCACATGGGCGAGATCGTGCTCGTCGGCCCCGAGGCCGCCGCAGCGCTCGACCACGCGCTCGCGGGCAAGCTGTCGGCGATCGAGGTCGGCCAGGCGAAGTACTCGCTGCTGCTCGCCGACGACGGCGGCATCATCGACGACCTCGTCGTCTACCGCACCGGCGACGACCGGTACATGGTCGTGGCGAACGCTTCGAATGCCGCCGTCGTCGCCGACGAGCTGCGCACCCGCGCCGCAGGCTTCGACACCCTCGTCTCCGACGAGAGCGACGACATCGCGCTCGTCGCGCTGCAGGGACCCGACGCACGCGCCGTGCTGCTCGAGACGCCCGGCTTCGGCGTCGACGGCCCCGGCAACGACCACGACGACTTCGACGCGCAGATCGCCGCGCTCAAGTACTACCGGGCGTTCCCGGCGACCTTCGAGGGGCAGCCGGTGCTCGTCGCGCGGACGGGCTACACCGGCGAAGACGGCTTCGAGCTCTACGTCGCGCCCGAGCTGGCGTCGCGCCTGTGGGCGGCCCTGACCGAGACCGGCGGTCCCCGCGTCGTGCCCTGCGGCCTCGCGAGCCGCGACACCCTCCGACTCGAGGCGGGCATGCCGCTCTACGGCCACGAGCTGAGCCGCGACATCCTGCCCGTGCAGGCCGGCCTCGGTCGCGTCGTCGCCCTCTCGAAGGAGGGCGACTTCGTCGGTCGCGCCGCGATCGAACGCGGTCCCGCCGACGACGCGCCCGTGCTCGTCGGCCTCGCGGCCGAGGGGCGCCGTGCCGCCCGCGCCGACTACGAGGTGTTCGACGGCGAGGGTGCCGATGCGGCTCGCGTCGGCATCGTCACGAGCGGCGCGCTGTCGCCGACCCTCGGCCACCCGGTCGCGATGGCGTACGTGAGTCCCGGCCTCGCCGAGCACGGCACGTCGCTCTTCGTCGACGTGCGTGGCACGCGCATCCCCGCGACCGTCGTCGCGCTGCCGTTCTACAAGCGCGCCTCCTGATCCCGGCGCCGCCGGCCCGGCACGGGCGGGCGGCGCGAACCCCGAGTCATCCCAACCACAAGGAGCACCCCATGACCGACCTCAACGCCCTGCAGTACACCGAAGAGCACGAGTGGGTCGTCGTCGACGGCGACGTCGCGACGATCGGCATCACCGACTACGCCGCCGAGAAGCTCGGCGACGTCGTCTACGTCGACCTGCCCGCCGCCGGCTCGACCATCACCGAGGGCAACGTCGTCGGCGAGATCGAGTCGACGAAGTCGGTCGGCGAGCTCTTCGCCCCGCTGAGCGGCGAGGTCGCCGAGGCGAACCAGGCCGTCGTCGACGCGCCCGAGCTCGTGAACAGCGACCCGTTCGGCGAGGGCTGGCTGCTCAAGGTCACGGTCACGAGCCTGCCGAAGCTGCTCACCCGCGACGAGTACGTCGCCCTCACCGGAGAGTAAGGAACCACCCGGATGACTTCGCCCTCGTCGGCCTTCGACCTCGACGCCTTCGGGCGCCGCCACATCGGCACCTCGCCGAGCGACCACTCGCTCATGCTCGCCGAGCTCGTCTACGACTCGCTCGACGCGCTCATGTCGGCGGCCGTGCCGTCGTCGATCCGCATGGGCGAGGTGCTGAACTCGGCCATCCCCGCGGCGGCGACCGAGCGCGAAGCGCTCGCCGAGCTCGCGGCGCTCGCCGCCCAGAACACGGTGCGCACGCCGCTCATCGGCCTCGGCTACTACGGCACGATCACTCCCGCGGTGATCCAGCGCAACGTGCTCGAGAACCCGAGCTGGTACACGGCGTACACGCCGTACCAGCCCGAGATCAGCCAGGGCCGGCTCGAGGCGCTCATCAACTTCCAGACGATGGTCGAGAACCTCACGGGCCTCGACATCGCGAACGCGTCGATGCTCGACGAGGGCACCGCCGTCGTCGAGGCGATGCTGCTCGCCCGCCGCGGCTCGAAGTCGAAGGCGAATCGCTTCGTCGTCGACGCCGATGCGCTGCCGCAGACGAAGGCGCTGCTCGCCTCGCGCGCCGAGGCGGTCGGCATCGAGCTGCTCGAGGTCGATCTCACCGAGAACACGGACGCCTCCGCCTTCGGCGAGCACTTCGGCATCTTCGTGCAGTACCCCGGCGCCTCGGGCCGGGTGTGGGACCCGTCGACGGTGATCGCCGCGTCGAGGGCGCAGGGCGCGCTCGCCGTCGTCGCCGCCGACCTGCTCGCGCTCGCACTGATCACGAGCCCCGGGGAGCTCGGCGCCGACGTCGCCGTCGGCACCTCGCAGCGCTTCGGCGTGCCGATGGGATTCGGCGGACCGCACGCCGGCTACATGGCGGTGCGCAAGGGCCTCGAGCGGCAGATGCCGGGCCGCCTCGTCGGCGTCTCGCAGGACGCGGCGGGCCACCCCGCCTACCGCCTCAGCCTGCAGGCCCGCGAGCAGCACATCCGCCGTGAGAAGGCGACGTCGAACATCTGCACCGCGCAGGTGCTGCTCGCCGTGATGGCCTCGATGTACGCCGTCTACCACGGGCCCCGCGGCATCCGCGCGATCGCCACCCAGACCGCCGGCAAGGCGAGGCTGCTCGCGGGCTGGCTCGAGGACCTCGGCCAGCGAGTCGCGCACGACGCCTACTTCGACACGCTCGCGGTGCACGTGCCGGGCCTCGCGAAGAACGTCGTCGCCCGCGGTCGCGAGCTCGGCGTGCTGCTGTGGGAGGCCGACGAGGCGACCGTGTACGTGTCGGTCGACGAGACGACCACGCTCGACGACCTGCACCGGGTCGCGCAGGCGTTCGGCGGACCCGACGAGCGCGAACTCGAGGGCGCGATCACCGAGACGACCATCCCCGAGGCGCTCCGCCGCACCTCGCCGTACCTCGAGCACCCGGTGTTCAACACGCACCACTCCGAGACGCAGATGATGCGGTACCTCAAGCAGCTCGCCGATCGCGACTACGCGCTCGACCGCGGCATGATCCCGCTGGGCTCGTGCACGATGAAGCTCAACGCGGCGACCGAGATGCAGGCGGTCACCTGGCCCGCCTTCGCGAACCTGCACCCGTTCGCGCCCGAGGCCGACGTCGTTGGCTCGCTCGGGCTCGTCGAGCAGCTCGAGTCGTGGCTCGCCGAGGTCACCGGGTACGACACGGTGTCGCTGCAGCCGAACGCCGGAAGCCAGGGCGAGCTCGCGGGCCTGCTCGCGATCCGCGGCTACCACCGTGCGAACGGCGAGGCCGAGCGCGACGTGTGCCTCATCCCCTCGAGCGCGCACGGCACGAACGCGGCGTCGGCGGTGCTCGCCGGCATGCGCGTCGTGGTCGTCGCGACCGACGAGCTCGGCAACGTCGACCTCGACGACCTGCGCGCGAAGATCGCCGAGCACGCCGCATCGATCGCGGCCCTCATGATCACGTACCCGTCGACGCACGGCGTCTACGAGCACGAGGTGAAGGAGATCACCCAGGCGGTGCACGACGCCGGCGGGCAGGTGTACGTCGACGGTGCGAACCTCAACGCGCTGCTCGGCTACTCGCGCTTCGGCGACTTCGGCGGCGACGTCTCGCACCTCAACCTGCACAAGACGTTCTGCATCCCGCACGGCGGCGGCGGCCCGGGCGTCGGGCCGGTGGCGGCGAAGGCGCACCTCGCGCCCTACCTGCCCGGCCACCCGATGGCGCAGCGCGCCGACCACGCCGGCGGCTTCGTGCACGGCGGCGGACCGGTCTCGGCGGCGCCGTACGGAAGCCCGTCGATCCTGCCGATCTCGTGGGCGTACGTGCGCATGATGGGCTCGGAGGGCCTCAAGCAGGCGACCGCGACGGCGGTGCTCGCGGCGAACTTCGTCGCGTCGCGCCTGCGCGAGCACTTCCCGGTGCTCTACACGGGCGAGAACGGGCTCGTCGCGCACGAGTGCATCCTCGACCTGCGACCGCTCACGGCGGAGACCGGCGTGACCGTCGACGACGTCGCCAAGCGCCTCATCGACTACGGGTTCCACGCGCCGACCATGTCGTTCCCGGTCGCGGGCACCCTCATGGTCGAGCCGACCGAGTCCGAGGACCTGGCCGAGCTCGAGCGCTTCGTCGAGGCGATGGTCGCGATCAAGGCCGAGGCCGACGCGGTCGGCCGCGGCGAGTGGCCGGCCGACGACAACCCGTTGCGGAACGCCCCGCACACGGCCGAGTCGGCCATCGCGGGGGAGTGGAGCCACCCGTACACCCGCGAGCAGGCGGTCTACCCGGTGCGCTCCCTCGTGCGCAACAAGTACTGGGCCCCGGTGCGCCGCATCGACCAGGCCTACGGCGACCGCAACCTCGTGTGCGCCTGCCCGCCGGTGGAGGCCTTCGCGTAGCCCGCTCGGGTGTCCCGCCCACGAGTGTTGCCGTTCCGACCGTCGGTCTCCTCTGGAGCCGATGCGTCGGGCGGAGACGGCGACATTCGATGGCCCTCGTCGCGACCACCGTCAGCTCGGGAGCCCGCCCCACACGGCGCGGGCTCCCGAGTCGCCGATGAGCACCAGCAGCACCATCGTGCCCACCCCGACGACGAGGGATGCTGCGGCGAGTCCGACTCGAACGGCGCGAGCCGCGCCCGGCGAGTCTCGGCGCACCCGGTCGTCGGCGAAACGGAACCACGCCCACTGGCCCGCAGCGACGACGAAGAGCGCGATGGCCCACGGCAGGAGCATCTCGCCGAACCCCTGATGCCGGGCGACCGCGGGGATCGGGCCGAGCACGGCCGCGAGCGACCGCCCCGCGGCGACCGTGATCGGCACGAGCACCAGCACGAGGGCGGCACCCAGCGCGGTCACGATGCCGAGGCGGCGGCGTGCCCGCGGCCAGAACGTGCCCAGCAGCAGCGCGAGTACCGTGAGCGGAGTGAGCACGACGACCGCGTGCACGATGAGCGGATGCAGGGGCAGTCCGGCGACCTGGATGAGGTCGCCGGACGCGAGCGGTGCGACGATCGTGGAATCCATGCCGAGAACACGTCGCGCACGCCCGGCCGGTTCACCTCCACCGCAGGCTGAACGTTTCGCGCCGCCGTCTCGTTCTCCCGTCGAAGGACCGGAGGTGACGGATGCCGAAAGACGACGAGCCGCTCGATGACGATCGACGACTGGTCGCGCTGTACGAGGCGCACGGCCCGACGGTGTGGCGCTACGTGGTCCACCTCACCGGAGACCCCGCCGGCGCCGACGACATCGTGCAGGAGACGCTCCTGCGTGCGTGGCGGAGCCCTCGAATCCTCGCCCAAGAACCCGCGTCGACGAGGTCGTGGATGATCACCGTCGCCCGCAACCTCGTGATCGACGAGGCGCGCAGCGCACGCCGACGGCACGAGATCGGAGTCGCCGAGGCGCCCGAGCCGCCCGGGCCGCCGACGGGGGACGAGACCGACGCCCTCTTCGAGAGCCTGTTGATCGAGGAGGCGCTGGTGACCCTGAGCCTGGAGCACCGCGCGGTGATCGTGCACGCCTACTACGGCGGATGCAGCGTGGCGGAGGTCGCGCGGCGGCTCGGGATCCCGGAGGGTACCGTGAAGTCCCGGCTGCACTACGGCCTCCGGGCGCTGCGGCTCGCACTGCAGGAGAAGGGAGTGACGCGATGAACCCCGATCACGCGCGCTTCGCGGAATGGGACTCCGCCTACGTGCTCGGTGCGCTCTCGCCGGCCGAGCGCGGCGAGTACGAGCGGCACCTCGAGAGCTGCGACCGCTGCCGGCGCGCGGTCGCCGAGCTCGCGCCGATGCCCGGCCTGCTCGCACGCCTGACGCCCGAGCGCGCCGACGGACTCCTCGGCGAGGGCGAGCCCGGCACCCAGCCGGGCCCGCGCGACGACCTCCTCGACGTCGTGCGGCTCGAGGGTCGTCGCCGTCGCCGACGCAGGGCGCGGACCTGGTGGCTCGCGTCCGCGGCGGCCGCCGTCCTGCTCGTCGCCGCGATCGCCGTGCCGATCGGCCTCACCGGCACGCCCGTCGCCTCCGAGTCGGTGGCCTTCGAATCCGTCGCGGAGGTGCCGCTGACCGCGACCGCGAGGCTCACACAGGTCGCGTGGGGCACGAGGATCGAACTCGACTGCCGCTACGCCGACACCGGGGCATCCGGCGACGCGGACGCGAGCTGGCCGTACGTGCTCGTGGTGGTCGGGCACGACGGCGGGCGCACGGACGTGTCGAGCTGGCGGGCGAGTCCGGGCACCGAGGCCCGGCTCACGGCGGGAGCCGCTCTCGACCTCGACGAGATCGCATCCCTCGAGATCCGGGCGGTGGGCTCGGGCGACGTGCTCATGCGGAGCGCACTCGACTGAACGGCTGAACCATCCGTCGCTCCCTCTCGTGCTCACTGCAGGGCCGCGACCGCGGCCGATGCCGGAGAAGAGGGAATTCGCATGAAATCGCGCATTGCAACAGGAGCCGCCGTGCTCGGGCTCGTCATCGCGCTCGCGGGCTGCACGGGGACGTCCGGCGGGTCGGGCGGCACGTCCGACGGAACGGGCTACGGTGGGGAGACGTCGACCGCGACGGAGGCGCCCGACAGCGGTGCCGGCTCGTCGTCGGCGCTCACGACCGCGGACTCCGACCTCGGCGAGATCGTGGTCGACGGCCACGGCATGACCGTCTACATGTTCGACACCGACACGCAGGGCGGCGACTCGAGCACCTGCGAGGGCCAGTGCGCGACGAACTGGCCCGCCGTGACCACCGACTCCGACGCGCCGGAGGTCGAGGGCGTGACCGGTGAGGTCGGCACGATCACGGGAGTCGACGGCTCGAAGCAGGTGACGCTCAACGGCTGGCCGTTGTACACCTATGCGGGCGACAGCGCCGCGGGCGACACGAACGGCCAGGGGGTCGGCGGAGTGTGGTGGGTGCTGACCCCGGCGGGCGACAAGGTCGGCGGCTGACGGCGTTCGCAGCTACACGAGGCGGGGCGCGGCGTGTCGGCCGCGCTCCGTGAGCTCGCGCCGGGCCGCGGGCACGGGCTCGCCGGAGCGGACGCTTCGCCGGGCGACGGCACGCTCGTGCGCTTCGCGGATCTCCGCCTCGGTCGTGCGGTGCAGGCGGTCGGTGGCGCGGCCGGCGAGGTGCCCGGCGGCGAAGGCGGCGGCGAGGTTCATGGGAATCGATTCCATCTCTGTGATCCGGCGGAGCCGGTGGGCGCCCCCGGGCCGGGGGCGGTTCAAGACTCGTCGGCGCGGCGGATCGCCGATTCCGGGTGGACCCCCGAACCGACCCCGGGAGTACACTGAGATTCTCTCGGGCTTTCCGTTCGGGCTGCCCGAGCTCCACTCGCACGGGGAGGTGCCGCATGCCTGGCATCGATGTGATCGCAGGTATCGCGATCATCGCGACGTTCGTCATCGTGAGCGTCGCGACGGCCGACACGGGGGTGCTCGAGCAGCGCATGCGTCGCCGCGGCAGCGTCGGCGAGGCGGCCGAGGCGATCCGGCACGCGCAGGACGTGATGGACTACGCCCGCGGCGGCTACCTCGGCGTCGTCTGCACCCCGACCCGGCGCATGCGACTCTCGGGCGACCTCGAGCCGGCGACGATCCCGCCCGACGAGGCCGCACCCGAGGTGCGGGCGGTCGCGGAGGCGCCGGCCGTCGTCGCCGAGGTGCGCCCCGAACGGACGGCACGGCACCTCGCCCCGAGGCACGCCTCGCCCCGCAGGCGACTCGCCCGAGGCATCCGCGTGCTCGTCGGTCCCCGCCATCGCGGGACGACGCGGTCGCTCAGGCCGGCGGAGCGAAGAGCCCGGGCCACCACGCGACCGCGAGCGGGTACCCGATGAACGACGCCATGTCGAGCACCCAATGGGCGATGACGAGCGGCATCGTGCGGCCCCAGCGCGAATAGCACCAGCCGAACACGATCCCCATCGCGACGTTGCCCGCGAACGGACCGAAGCCCTGGTAGAGGTGATAGGTGCCGCGCAGGAGCGCGCTCGAGACGATCGTCGCCCACGGGCCCACCCCCAGTTCGCGCAGCCTCGTGAACAGGTAGCCGACGACGATGATCTCCTCGGTGAGGGCGGCCTTGAGCGCCGCGAGCACGAGGATCGGCACCGTCCACCAGTGCGTGTCGAGCGGTGACGGCACGATGGTCACGGTGATGCCGGCCGCGCGTCCGAGCGCGTAGAGGGCGAGGCCGGGCAGGCCGATCACGAGCACGAGGGCGAGGCCGGATGCCGCGTCGCGGCCGGGCCGCGTGAGGTCGAACCCGATGCGGCGGAATCCGCTGCGCGTCGGCTGCCACAGCAGGTAGATCGCGAGGGCGACGACGAAGAGGCCGAAGAACACGTCGAGGAACTGGTAGGTGAAGTCGAGCCACTCGCGACTCGAACGCGACTGGTTGATCGCCGCCGACTGCTTCGCGAGCGGGGTCGTGTCGGTCACGCGGGCGATGATGGACACGATCGAGTAGACCGCGGACGCACCGAGCGAGAGCCCGAGCACGATGACGATCTCGGCGCGCAGCCGGAACGCCCAGCGCGCGTGCGCACCACGCACCTTGGGTTCACCTGTGTGCGGCCTGTGCAGTGGTCGTGCATCCGGCATGCCGCAATCATCGCACGGGAGGCGCCCACGCAACGATCGTGCGCATTCGCGGCGGAATATGTCGTGCAAGGTGTCGCTAGGTTGCGCCTCGGTAACGGTTTCCGTCTCGACTTTGCATCTCAGGGAACGATTCGTAGTCTGGCACCACGAAGCGCACAGCCCGGCCAAGAGCCGTGTTGTTCCGCGCCCATCTCACAGGAGGAACATTGAAGAACAAGAGAATCGGCGCTGCAGCCATTGCTCTTGCTGCCGCCGGCGCACTGGTGCTCACCGGCTGCACGAGCGGCGGCGGGGGCGAGTCCACCGAGGCCGCTGGCGACCCCACCGCGATCATCACGACGAATGGCTCCGAGCCGCAGAACCCGCTGATCCCGACCAACACCACCGAGACCGGCGGCGGCAAGATCGTCACCTCGCTCTTCGCGGGCCTCGTGTCGTACACGGCCGACGGCGAGATCGTGAACGATGTCGCCGAGTCGATCGAGTCGGACGACAAGCAGACCTGGACCGTCACCCTCAAGGACGGGCAGAAGTTCACCGACGGCACCGACGTCACCGCGCAGTCGTTCGTCGACGCGTGGAACTACGGCGCGAAGTTCAGCAACGCCCAGAGCGCTTCGTACTTCTTCGACAACATCGAGGGCTTCAGCTACACCGAGGACTCGGAGCTGACCGGCCTCAACGTGGTCGACGACAAGACCTTCACGGTCAAGCTCGTCGCCCCCGAGGCCGACTGGCCGCTGCGTCTCGGCTACACGGCGTACTACCCGCTCCCCGAGTCGGCGTACGACGACATGGAGGCCTTCGGCGAGCACCCGATCGGCAACGGCCCGTACATGTTCGCCGGCGACGACGCGTGGACGCACGAGGAGAAGATCGACCTCGTCACGAACCCCGACTACGACGGCGTTCGCACGCCCAAGAACGGTGGCCTGACCATCGTCTTCTACGCCTCGCAGGACTCGGCGTACGCCGACCTCCAGGCCGGCAACCTCGACGTGCTCGACGCCGTGCCCGACTCGGCGCTCGCGACCTACGAGGACGAGTTCGGCGACCGTGCGGTCAACCAGCCGGCGGCCATCTTCCAGGGCTTCAACATGCCGTACTACCTCGAGCACTGGAGCGGTGACGAGGGCAAGCTCCGTCGCGCCGCCATCTCGATGGCGATCAACCGCGACGAGATCACCGACGTGATCTTCCAGGGCACCCGTACCCCGGCGACCGACTACACCTCGCCGGTCATCGCGGGCTGGACCGACCAGCTCGAGGGCGCCGAGGTGCTCGACTACAACCCCGAAGAGGCCAAGAAGCTGTGGGCCGAGGCCGACGCGATCTCGCCCTACGGCGACACCGTGTTCGACATCTCGTACAACGCCGACGGCGGCCACCAGGCCTGGGTCGACGCGGTCGTGAACTCGATCTCCAACACCCTCGGCATCCAGGCCGTGGGCAAGCCCTACCCGACGTTCGCCGCGGCCCTCGACGACCGCGAGAACAAGAAGCTGACCGGCGGCACGCGCGCCGGCTGGCAGGGTGACTACCCCTCGATGTACAACTTCCTCGCGCCGCTCTACCAGACCGGTGCCGGGTCGAACTACGAGGGCTACTCGAGCGCCGAGTTCGACGGCCTCCTGAAGGAGGGCTCGCAGGCCGCTACTCCGGAAGACGCGACCGCGACCTTCCAGAAGGCCCAGGAGGTCCTCCTGAAGGACCTTCCGGCCATCCCGCTCTGGTACTCGAACGTGACCGGCGCTTCCGCCGACACGGTCGACAACGTGGTGTTCGGCTGGGACTCGGTTCCGCTGTACACCGAGATCACCAAGGCGCAGGGCTAAGACGACACCTCGTCTATAATCCCGTCTAACATGATGTCCGGGGCGGCAACGCCCCGGACATCATGCTGATATCCGAACGACTCTGTGATTGCGGCCCAAAATGCTCTCAGCACTAGACACTGAGGAGCGCTGATGCTCTGGTACACCGGAAAGCGACTCCTCCAAATCATCCCCGTGCTCCTCGGAGCCACCTTCCTCATCTACTTCATGGTCTTCTCCATGCCCGGAGACCCGATCGCGGCGCTCTTCGGCGACCGGCCACCGGCGCCCGGTGTGATCGAGCAGCTCCGCGAGCAGTACCACCTGAACGAACCGTTCATCGTGCAGTACTTCTACTACCTCGCGGGCATCTTCCAAGGCGACTTCGGCGTCACCTACTCGGGCCAGCCGGTCAATGAAGTCCTCGCCCGAACGTTCCCGGTGACGATCCGCCTCGCGCTGCTCGCGATCTTCTTCGAGATGATCGCCGGCATCTCGGTCGGCCTCATCAGCGGCCTGCGCAAGGGCGGAATCTTCGACGCGACCGGCCTCGGCGTGAGCCTCGTGCTCATCTCGCTGCCGATCTTCGTGCTCGGCTTCGTCGCGCAGTACTTCATGGGCATCCAGTGGGGCTGGTTCAGCCCGACCGTGGGTGCCGGTGCTCCGACCCAGGACCTCATCCTCCCGGCCCTGGTGCTGGCGACCATCAGCTTCGCGCAGATCTCGCGGTTGACGCGCTCCTCGGTCATCGAGACCCAGGGGCTCGACTTCGTGCGCACCGCGTACAGCAAGGGACTCTCCGGCAAGCGCATCGTGCCGGTGCACATCCTGCGCAACTCGCTGATCCCGGTCGTCACGTACCTCGGCACCGACTTCGGCACGCTCCTCGTCGGCGCGACCGTCACCGAGGGCATCTTCAACGTGCCCGGCGTCGGTCGAACCCTCTATCAGGCGGTCATCCGAGGTGAAGGACCCACCGTCGTGTCCTTCGTCACGATCATGGTGCTGCTGTACCTCATCGTGAACCTCCTGATCGACCTTCTCTACGCCGTGCTCGACCCGAGGATCCGCTATGCCTGACCAGTCTTCATCGAAGCTCCCGATCGAGCACTACGTCGCCCCGCTGGAGGAGACCAAGCTCGAGGCCATCGACTCGGTCAAGACCGAGGGCAAGCCGTCGAACCTCTGGATCGACGCGTGGGCCGACCTGCGCCGCCGACCGATGTTCTGGATCTCGTCCGCGCTGATCCTCATCATCGTGTTCATCGCGCTGTTCCCCGGACTGTTCACGAACGAGCCTCCGAACGCGAACTGCCTGCTCGCCAACAGCAACGGCGCACCCGTCGCGGGTCACCCGCTCGGCTTCACCCGGCAGGGCTGCGACGTCTGGTCGCGCATCGTGCACGGTGCGGGCACCTCGCTCTCGGTGGGCATCATCGTGACGATCCTCGTGTTCACGCTCGGTGTGATCTTCGGCGCGTTCGCGGGCTACTACGGCGGCTGGACCGACGGCATCCTCTCGCGCGTCGGCGACATCTTCTTCTCGATCCCCTACATCCTCGCGGCGGTCGTGATCATGACGGTGCTCGCGAACTACCGCAGCGTGTGGGTCATCTCCCTCGCGATCGGCATCTTCGCGTGGCCGGCCACAGCCCGAGTGCTGAGGTCCGAGATCCTGAGGGTCAAGAACTCCGACTTCGTCACCGCCGCCACGGCGATCGGCGTATCGCGGTTCAAGATCCTCTGGGCGCACGTCGTGCCGAACTCCATCGCCCCGGTCATCGTCATCGCGACGATCTCGCTCGCCGGCGCGATCGTCGCCGAGGCGACCCTGTCGTTCCTCGGCGTCGGCCTGCCGACGAACATCATGTCGTGGGGCAACGACATCGCCCAGGCGCAGACGACGCTCCGCACCGCTCCGCAGGTGCTGATCTACCCGTCGATCGCGCTTTCCCTGACCGTGTTCTCGTTCATCATGCTCGGTGAAGTCGTGCGAGACGCACTCGACCCGAAGGCGAGGGCCCAGCGATGAGCACCCCCCTGCTCCAAGTCAAAGACCTCGAGGTCGCGTTCCGCACCCAGAACGGTGTCGTGCAGGCGGTCCGCGGCGTGAGCTTCACGCTCGACCGCGGCTCCAGCCTCGCGATCGTGGGCGAATCGGGCTCCGGCAAGTCGACGACCGCGCACGCGATCATCAACCTGCTGCCGGGCACCGGCCACATCTCCGGCGGGCAGATCCTGCTCGACGGCGAAGACCTGGCCAAGGCTTCGCAGAACGAGATGGAGCACATCCGCGGTCGCAAGATCGGTTTCGTGCCCCAGGACCCGATGTCGAACCTCAACCCCGTGTGGTCGATCGGCTTCCAGGTCGAGGAGGCGATCCGTGCCAACGGCATCGCCACGGGCCGCAAAGAGGTCAAGGCGCGTGCGATCCAGGTGCTGAAGGAGGCGGGCCTGCAGGACGCCGACCGTCGCCTCAAGCAGTACCCGCATCAGTTCTCGGGCGGCATGCGCCAGCGCGTGCTCATCGGCATGGGCCTCGCGGCGAACCCGCAGCTGCTCATCGCCGACGAGCCGACCTCGGCGCTCGACGTCACCGTTCAGCGCGTCATCCTCGACCACCTCGAGTCGCTCACCCGCGAGCTCGGCACGACCCTGCTGTTCATCACGCACGACCTCGGCCTCGCGGCCGAGCGCGCCGAACAGCTGCTCGTCATGTACAAGGGCCAGGTCGTCGAGGCGGGCCCGTCGCGCGAGATCCTGCAGAACCCGCAGCACCCGTACACGCAGCGACTCGTCGCCGCGGCACCGAGCCTCGCCTCGCGCCGCATCCAGGCGACGGGCAGCATCGCGGCGGCCGAGTCGGCCATCGCGGCCGACGCGGCGACCGCGGCGGGCGAGGCGATCGACCTCATCGCGACGGCCGAGGCCCGCGCCGAGGCACTCGAGGCCGCCGCCGCGCAGCCGCCGGCGATCGTGGTCGAGAACCTCACCAAGGTGTTCAAGATCCGCGGTTCCGGCGACTTCAAGGCGGTCGACGACGTCTCGTTCCAGATCCGGCGCGGCACCACCACGGCGCTCGTGGGTGAATCGGGCTCGGGCAAGTCGACCGTCGCGAAGATGCTGCTGAAGCTCGAAGAGGCGACGAGCGGCAAGATCGTCGTCGGCGGAAAGGACCTGGCGTCGACGAGCGGCAAGGAGCTGTTCGCGCTCCGCAGCCGCATGCAGCCGGTCTTCCAGGACCCGTACGGTTCGCTCAACCCGCTCCGCAACATCGGCAACACGATCGCCGAGCCGCTGCAGACGCACAAGGTCGGTACGAAGGCATCGCGTCGCGAGCGCGTCTTCGAGCTGCTCGACCAGGTGTCGCTGCCGCGCACGCTCCTCGGCCGCTATCCGAACGAGCTCTCGGGCGGCCAGCGACAGCGCATCGCCATCGCGCGGGCGCTCGCGCTCAAGCCCGAGATCGTCATCCTCGACGAGGCCGTGTCGGCGCTCGACGTGCTCGTCCAGGCGCAGATCCTGCGCCTGCTCGCCGAGCTCCAGGCCGAGCTCAACCTCACGTACCTCTTCATCACCCACGACCTCGCGGTCGTGCGCGTCATCGCCGACAACGTCTGCGTGATGCAGAAGGGGCGCATCGTCGAGGCGGCGACGACCGACGAGGTCTTCGGCAGCCCCAAGGAGCAGTACACGCGCGACCTGCTCGCCGCCATCCCCGGGGCGAACATCGAGCTGGGGGCGTAGGCCGCCGCAAGGCAGCCAACCTGCTCCGAAGCGCGCGAGACATCGAGCTGGGGGCGCAGGAGGCCGAGAGGCATCCACGCCGCCCAAGATGCGCCCGAACGCCCGGCATCCGACATCGGATGCCGGGCGTTCGGCGTTCACACGGTTGCGCGCGGTAGGCTGTCATGGCGCGAACCGTCGATCCACGGTCGTCCGCGCTCCCACAGACTCCCATCCAGCGCATCCGCGCGGCCCAGCCGAGCCCGTTTCCGGGCCGGCGGGCCGATCCGGCGGATGCCTCACCGCGAGGACGAAAATCCATGGCGAAGGCCACCCGCAATTCCCTGCGCAACGTCGCGATCGTCGCGCACGTCGACCACGGCAAGACGACGCTCGTCGACGCGATGCTCAAGCAGACCCACTCGTTCGCCGAGCACGCCCACGTCGACGACCGCGCGATGGACTCGAACGAGCTCGAGCGCGAGAAGGGCATCACGATCCTCGCGAAGAACACCGCCGTCGAGTACAACGGGGTCCACGCGACCGACGGGCCCGTCACGATCAACGTGATCGACACCCCGGGCCACGCCGACTTCGGCGGCGAGGTCGAGCGCGGTCTCTCGATGGTCGACGGCGTGGTGCTGCTCGTCGACGCGAGCGAGGGCCCGCTGCCGCAGACCCGCTTCGTGCTGCGCAAGGCGCTCGAGGCGCGACTGCCCGTGATCCTGCTCGTCAACAAGACCGACCGTCCCGATGCCCGCATCGAGGAGGTCGAGGAGGAGAGCCACGACCTGCTGCTCGGCCTCGCGTCGGACCTCGTCGACGACGTGCCCGACCTCGACGTCGACGCCCTGCTCGACGTGCCGGTGGTGTACGCATCCGGCAAGGCCGGCCGCGCCTCGCTCACGCGGCCCGCGAACGGCGCGCTGCCCGACAACGAAGACCTCGAGCCGCTGTTCGGCGCCATCCTCGAGCACGTCCCCGCGCCCTCGTACGACGACGAGGCGCCGCTGCAGGCGTGGGTCACGAACCTCGACGCGTCGCCGTTCCTCGGCCGCCTCGCGCTCCTGCGCGTCTTCAACGGCACGATCAAGAAGGGGCAGACGGTCGCCTGGGTGCGCCACGACGGCTCGCACTCGAACGTGCGCGTCACGGAGCTCCTGAAGACGAAGGCGCTCGAGCGCTTCCCGGCCGAGGAGGCCGGCCCCGGCGACATCATCGCCGTCGCGGGCTTCGAGGACATCACGATCGGCGAGACGCTCGCCGATCCCGACGACGTGCGTCCGCTGCCCGCGATCCACGTCGACGACCCCGCGATCTCGATGACCATCGGGACCAACACCTCGCCGATCGTCGGCAAGGTCAAGGGCCACAAGCTCACCGCCCGCATGGTGAAGGACCGGCTCGACCGCGAGCTCGTCGGCAACGTGTCGCTGCGCGTGCTCGACATCGGCCGCCCCGACGCGTGGGAGGTGCAGGGCCGCGGCGAGCTCGCGCTCGCGATCCTCGTCGAGCAGATGCGCCGTGAGGGCTACGAGCTCACCGTCGGCAAGCCGCAGGTGGTCACGAAGCAGGTCGACGGCAAGACGCACGAGCCGTACGAACACCTCACGATCGACGCCCCCGAGGAGTACCTCGGCGCGATCACGCAGCTGCTCGCCGCCCGCAAGGGCCGCATGGACAACATGTCGAACCACGGCACCGGCTGGGTGCGCATGGAGTTCATCGTGCCGAGCCGCGGTCTCATCGGCTTCCGCACCGAGTTCCTGACGATCACGCGCGGCACCGGCATCGCGAACGCGATCTCGCACGGGTACGACGAGTGGGCGGGTGCGATCACGACCCGCAACAACGGCTCGATCGTCGCCGACCGCGCCGGCGTCGTGACCCCGTTCGCGATCATCGCCCTGCAGGAGCGCATGACCTTCTTCGTGAACCCGACCGAAGAGGTCTACGAGGGCATGGTCATCGGCGAGAACTCGCGCGCCGACGACATGGACGTCAACATCACGAAGGAGAAGAAGCTCACGAACATGCGTTCGTCGACCGCCGACACCTTCGAGTCGATGACGCCCTCGCGCCAGCTGACGCTCGAGGAGTGCCTCGAGTTCGCCCGCGAGGACGAGTGCGTCGAGGTCACGCCCGAGAAGGTGCGCATCCGCAAGGTCGAGCTCGACCAGACGGCGCGCGCCCGTGCGGCGTCGCGCCTCAAGAAGCAGGGCTGAGCGCAGCTCCGCCACCACACGACGCGGATGCCCCGGGGCCGGCCCCGAGGCATCCGCG